>JBQCFI010000093.1:0-28716 GCA_051959325.1 Ginsengibacter sp.
TTCCGTAATAATCGCAAAGAAAGGTCCATAGGGCGCATACATGGCGCCACCTGCTATGACCAATAATGTAAACGACAACCAGAAGTTAGTTGTTCCGATCAGGTAAGACCCATAAAAGGCTATTGCTCCCACAAGCAAAAAGGGCCAGATAAATTCTTTTCTTTTTAACATTTTATCAGAATAATAGGAAGCCAATAACATCATAATGATTGCAAGAATATATGGCACTGACGAAAGCCAGCCGGTCTTAACAATATTCATATTCGGTGCCTCATTTATTATCGAGGGAAGCCACATTACAAATCCATAAACACCAATACTCCACAACGCATACTGAAGACAAAGTAAAATCACCACTCTCGATTTAAACGCTTCGGCATAATTTTTTACCGGTCTTATACCTTCCTGTTCAAGTTTCAGTTGTTCTTCCACATCGTCTCTCTGCGACTTTTCAAGCCATTTCGCATCCTGCACTTTATCATTTACCAGGTACCACCAAAAGAAAGCCCAAACAATTGCAGGCGCTCCTTCTATAATAAACATCCATCGCCATCCTACCGAACCAACCAAATGCCCTGAAACGATCGACATCCACAGAATCGTAACCGGGTTGCCAAGGATCAAAAATGTGTTGGCTCTCGAACGTTCTGATTTTGTAAACCACCTGCTTAAAAATATAAGCATCGAAGGCATCACTGCACTCTCTACCACTCCAAGCATGAAACGGATTACGATTAGTAAAGTTATATTGTGTACCATGCCGGTTGCCATGGCAAGCGCTCCCCATAATATTAGTGACCAGAATATTAATTTTTTTGCACTTTTATTAGCAGCATATAAAGCTCCGGGAATTTGAAAGAAAAAGTATCCAAGAAAGAATAATGAGCCTAATAAGGATGACATGGCCGCAGTAATGTTGAGATCATGTGCCATCCCACCTGCAAGGGCAAAACCAAAATTCGCCCGGTCAAGATAAGCAAGACTATAGGTAATAAATACAATGGGAATTAAACGATACCAGCGTTTTTTGGCTAAAGGTTTCATTATAACTGCAATATTTTTTTGCAAAAGATCTTTAAAATTATTTGTCAGGTTGTTTTACCAGGTCCTCTTGCTCATGATTTCATCTAATTGTGCTTTATTCATTTTCCCGAGCTCCGGATGCCGACCAAGCCATTTCAGAAATCCTTGTTTTATTTCATCGGACCATTGACTGTCTATCTGGCCTGTTGTGTACTTGCCTGTTCGTACCATTTCAAATCCAAATTTGTCTTTCAGTACCACAAATTCAGCAGTTCGTATAACCAGATCTGCCAGGTGGGCGGGAATAAAAAGAACACCTTCTTTTTCCGCAATAACAAGATCACCGGGTAAAACAATTGCTTTGCCTATTCTGATAGGAGTATTAAGTCCCATTAATACCATCCCTTCCAGGAAAGAAGGATGAAAATCGCGTACAAATGCATTAAATCCCTTTATTTCAGAAAGCCCGTTTAAGTCCCTGGCAGCTCCGTTAAAGACAACTCCATTTCCGGATTTGCTGAAAATTGAATTTCCAAGTGTACTTCCGATCAAGGTTCCGGCATCAATTTTTCCGAATCCATCCGCTACATACACATCCCCTTTAGATAGGATATCTATTGGCCAGGAATTGGTATTGCCGGATCTCCCATTTTTTATTCCTCTGTCTTTAATGCTTTTTTCCACATCAGGGCGGCTGGGCATAAAAGCTGCGGTAAGGGCTCGCCCAATCACAGAAATACTATCATTTACCATTTTCCATCCGGATTCAAATTGATTTGTATAACCCAGGTTTTTCAAAACCGTCCAGGCATCATCAATCCCAATGTTACTGGCGCGTTTTAAGAGATCATCAGAAATTTTTGGCCGTCCATCATCAAATCTATCTCCCTTCCATTCTGAAGTTAAAAAAATAAGTTCACTTCTCGTTATCGTTTGAGATAGCAGGGAATTGTGGTTGAAAAAAATAGCCAATAAAATTGTTAGGATCATTGATTTTTTCTTCATTCTTTAAATTCTTATTTGATGATTGCCTAGGTTTTTTTTGGGAACTTGAATTAATTGTGTCACGGTACCCGAACTTTAATCACGATTTTCTTGATACTGTCATACCCTGCTCTTTTGAAAGCAGGACGATGAATTTCCTTCGGTGAAAAAATGAAAAAGGAACCAGGGCCCGCATTATAATATTTGCCCTGTGATACAGTAAATTTTTCGTTATCATCCGACGAATAAGGCGTAATAGTTTTAGTACCTGGATCAGTAATGGCTGCAATTCCCATTTGTGCCCTGCCTTTGATAATATACTGGAGATCATTAAAATTTCGATGGGCTTCCCACGCTACTGTTTCCTTCATTGCCGGTGCAATGAGGGAAACAGTGGCAATCACATTATTGCTATCAATCACATATTTTCCTGCTGCAAGTGTGTTCAAATCATGCGTTTTCAAAAATTCGAATGCATCATTCCACCATTTTGGATTTTTTTGATACTGTTGCAAAAATTCAGATTTATTAATGCTTTCATGAGGAGTTATGTTCAGCCCTTTATACCAGTCCTGATCTTTGTACCAGGAGGCGCCTTCTTCATCGATTATTTTTGAATCATACGAGCATGCCGCCAGCAATGATAAAGCCATTAATAATAGTACAGTTCTATATCGTTTCATAACTTAATTTTTCAATCCTGCATTCGATTTTTAAACTTAAATTTCCGTTTTTTTAAGATTAATTAATTATTAGGCTTAAATCGTCTGGTAGAGGAAGCCTTAAAAATCATGTCATTTTTCATAGGGTTGCGGCCTTGTTATTTCTGTGCCGCCTGTAGTTCTTCCGCTCCACAAAAAGTCGCTCGAATTCGAATTATTCCATTCAGGCGTAGGAGCAAAGTAGCCAGGATGTTTAGGATCAAGATGTTTCTTTACGATCTCTTCATTCAATTCAACGCCCAATCCCGGTGCCTCAGTTGGCACATGCGCAAACCCCTTATCAAATATTTTAAAGCCTCCTTTCGTTTTTACTAAATCTTCCCACCATGGATTATCCAATGAACCGTTATTAGGCATTTCAAGGGCCAGCATGTTATTTGTTGCAGCAGCACAATGTACATTTGCCATGAAAGAGATCGGAGAACCTGCGAAGTGCATGATCATAGGGATGCCTTTTGATTCCGCATAATCACCGATAATTTTGGTTTCCAGAATACCGCCGGATGAAGCAAGGTCCGGCTGCACAATATCTACCGCATTATTATCGATCAGTTTAAAAAATTTTTCTTTAAGATAAATGTCCTCTCCTGTTAACGTCGGTGTTTCGATTGCATCTGTAACTGCTTTCCATTGATCGATATAATCCATCGGAAAAAAATCTTCCAACCATGCAAGTCTGTAAGGATCCAGTGCTTTTCCTACCCTGATCGCGTTGTTTACATCGTAATTACCAAAACCGTCAGAGCCGAGCGGAATATCCCAACCAACAACACTTCGAACCATATCAACATATTTGGCAAGTTCATCCAGGCCCTTGTCCGTAATTTGCATTTGATAAAAAGGTTGTTTTATCCTTAAATCCCCGGTTAAAATTGGAGAATAGCTGGTTCGATATTCAGGTGTATACCAAAACTTATCATTTACAGTTGTGCCCGGAATATCAGCAATCCAATCAATAGACGGATACATTTTAAACCACGTAATTCCCAGTTCTTGCTTACGAAAGTTCACTTCGTTTTTAAACTTTTCCACATCCATTTGTCGGCCATTATGCCTTGGAACATAAGCATACATTCTTACTTTATCTCTATATTTTCCTCCCAGCAATTGCCAAACAGGCACTCCATATGCCTTTCCTGTTAAATCCCAGAGAGCCATTTCTACTCCTGAAACTCCACCCCACTGCCTCGACTGCCCCCCAAATTGCTTTATTAACCTGAAAAGCATTTCCACATTACAGGGATTCTGGCCCAATAAACGGCTTTTTAATATCAAAGCATATCTCCAATCCGCACCGTCTCTCACTTCTCCTAATCCATAAATCCCCTGGTTCGTATCAATTCGAATGATGGGTCTTTGGTTTGCCACGACACAATATCTCATATCAGTAATTTTTAAGGCGGAAGGACTTGATGACCGTTTTACTTTAGAAGTGGTTTGTGCAATTGTATCTTCTATTGATAAGTTCATCAACCCTACAATTGATATACCTCCTAATGCAGCCTTTTTTAGAAAATTGCGACGGTTGTTGCCAAAGTGCTGGTTATTTTCTTCTTCAATTTCTAAAGCAGCATGGTTTAATCTTTCTTCTTCCTTGCTTTTTTCGATAATTTGATCAATAATTCTTTTCATGATAATTAATTAATAGATTTAAAATTTTAATATTCTCCATGTTTTAAAGAGGTTAGTTATTTTGCTTTTGTAAATAATTCTCAATTTCCCGTGATGTAATGGCGGTTTTCCCAGGATACTTTGAAAACCATTTTCTAAATTCATTCTTAATATTTTCGGACCAATCACCATGTATTTCACCTGAAGGATATTTGCCTGAATGTAGCATGTATCTTTCAAATTCATCTTTCAGGGCAATCATCTCCGAATTGGTAACCAAAGATTCTACTAAAAAAGCGGGTATAAAGGCCACGCCATAATCATTGGCAAATACTACGTCACCTGGAAACACAGTCACTTCTCCGATTCTTATAGGCGCGTTTATCGAAACAGGCGTCATATCCTGTATATAGGAAGGATCGTTACCTTTAATCCAGGCATTAAAGCCTTTCGTGTCTTTCAATTCCTGCATATCTCTTATTGATCCAAAAAATACAACTCCCTGGCCGGTTTTCCCATAAATAGCATTACCAAGACTCGAACCAATGAGGGTGCCGTTCTTTATCTTCCCAAAGCCATCAGCAACATAAATATCATTAGTAGTAAGCACATCGATCGGCCATGTATTAATTCCTCCATGTTGAGATTTGCCTTCTTTTTTCCCTGTACTGCGAATAACGGAATCGAGATCTGGTCTTGACGGCATAAATTGCGCGGTTACAGCCCGGCCAACCATGATTTCTCCTGGTTTTAGAATTTGCCAGTTCTTTTCGATTTGATTGTGAAATCCTTTTCTGTATAAGTATCCCCAAATTTGCTCGAGGGTGCAATTTTTTAACCTTTGCAATAGATTTTCAGAAACCTTGGGCCTGCCATCTGCAAACCTTTCGCCCTTCCACGCTGATGTTATTGCAACTATATTTTCAGCCGGCATGCTAATTTGTTGCGCATATATACCGGATGTAAGGGCAATGAAAAATATGATTATTAAGATCAGTTTCATAATAAAATTTGCTTTTGTTTTTTTTCCTGCA
Organism: Ginsengibacter sp.; assembly: GCA_051959325.1. GTDB lineage: Bacteria > Bacteroidota > Bacteroidia > Chitinophagales > Chitinophagaceae > Ginsengibacter. The sequence continues at coordinate 5,375 of JBQCFI010000093.1, forward strand.
TTCAAGAATTTGCAACACATCCTGGCTATCTGGGTACTGCGTTCTTATTAATGTACTCCTGCAGCTTATTTGCTGCCGGATTGTTTGCTTCGAGATCTTTAATATAATGAAAACGCTCAGCCCATTCCAGGCCATACTGTTTTCCTAATTCTTTATTTGAAATTTGCGTAAAATTTAGCCGCCTTGCATCGATATCAAACACAAAGTTTTTTACATAATTGAAATCAGCTTTGTTATCGTCGTCACCGAGAATCGTTAGTTTTTTTCCCTCCTTCGCCAATTTCTCCTTTAATTTTCTACCGGCGCCCTGCCCTGCTGGCCCTTTTGTTGTGTTGAGCATATTTACTTCAACCTTTTTATCAATGTATTTGCTGATATCTACTATCCGATTGACTCTTTGCGGATCTCTCGAGAAATAATATCTTTCTTTGGGACTATGAGGTTTTAATCCTGCATCCAGATGTTCCGGGTAGTCTGTGGCCATCCCTGCCATCCATCTAGCAGCTTCTACTGCATGGGCAGTCGCAATGTGATCCGGGTTCTCCTCATAATGTTCCCAGGGGTCCCAGGTAATCACAGTATCAACTTTTAATAACCTGAATAAAAAAATTAGACGCCCTTTTAGATCCTGAATTTGGATGCTATCCATTCGATGATGAGGATACATAAAATCGTAAGCTTTTCCCATACCATAATACCTTGCAATTTTTGCATTATCTTGTTTATTTCCTTCTACGTCACCGCTATGATCATCAGACGTTCGAAGCAGATAGCCAGTGTACCCTTCATCCAGGAGCTTTGCAACCGTTCCACCGGCAAACAAGGGAATATCGTCTGAGTGGGCCTGAATAGCAAGTAAAACTTTGCCTTTATGTGGTTTGCCTGCTACCTGTCGTTCTATAACAACTTCTTCAGGATCGCCTGCAAAATCATTCGGATCCTTTTTTATTAGCTTTTCCACTGGGCTTGTTTTATTATCATTTAGCCCGAAAGTAAATAAAGAGCTGCCAACTAAAGCGCTGGATAATAAGCCTTTATGCAAAAAATCTTTTCTTTTCATGATTCCTTTAGTTTTAGATTGTTATTTATTGGTTTTAGATATTATTTCGCGTCCCAAAACACTCTTGTTGCCATATTATCTGCTCCCATACGTGCAACGGCGTCCTTATAATTATCGGCATTTACCGAAATTTCCCTTGCCGGGTATTGCAACCGGTGAATAAAATCTCCTTTAACTACAGGATCTGCACCGGGATAGGGATTTGGTTCTAATTGTGGAAAACCAGATCTTCTGAAATTTGCCCAGGCTTCAGAGCCGTTTAAAAAAGATGAGATCCAATACTGCGTATTTATTTGTTTTAAAGCATCCGCGGGATTAAGTGGATTTGAATCCAGGTAAGCATTTTGTAATTCTTCTGATATGAATGCAGAACGGTCGTATTGTTGCATTTGACCCATGTGTGCTTTAACACCAGCATTGTAATAATTTACGGCTTCTCCGGTTATCCAGCCTCGTTGAGCAGCTTCGGCAAGTAATAACTGGGTTTGGGAAAGCGTTATAAAAAATTCGGGCGCATCGATCTTGGCTAAGGTTTTCCGATTTAACTGTGAATATTTCCAGGCAGCACCGATCTTTCCCGGATAGTTCGGCTCACTACTGATAGTAGCGTCATTATACCCGTACGGCATTCCCTGTTGGTGCTCTGGGTTAGTATCTTCCGATCCGGCAGTACCTATAGGATTAGCGGGAATCTGATACTTAACAGCAATAACGTTTAAACGCGGATCACCTGAACTTTTCAAATAATCAATAAAGGGTTTCGCCAAATAAAAATTTGCGCGTTCACTTCCTTGAAAAGTACTGGCATTAGGATTATTGAATACACTGTTAAAGGGAACAACTGCATTCTCAGAATTTGAAGCAATCAATCCGCCTCTTGAAATATCGGTAGCCAGGATTACATATTGCTTTGCCTTATTCGGATCGACTTTTGTAAACCGCATGGCAACCCTCAATAATAAAGAGTTTCCTAATTTTTTCCATTTGGCAATATCGCCCGCATAAAAAAGGTCATTGGTTTCAATTTTTTTAGTTGCATCCAGCTTATTTGTCGCATCAACAAGTTCCTTTATCAGGTCATTATAAATTTCTTCATCCGAATCATATTTTGGAAGATTAATTCTTTCCAGATAGGCTTCTCCTGCTGTAAAATATGGCACATACCCGTAAGTATCAACCAAAACCTGGGATACATAACAATGCCATATCCGAGCCATGTTATACAAATTTGACCTGGAGGGATCATCCTTTGTTTGATGCAATACATTTGTGAGTAATTTTACTGGTCCGGTATATAAAGATGTAAAAGCAGACCCTACGTTGTTAGCAAAAAACCAAACATTATGATTCCCGCCCTCCAGAACTCCGGTGAATGGGGTAATAATTTGTTGAACAATTTCTGCCTGGTATTGGATGGTATAAATAGCTGAAGTAAGTTGTGAATTTGCAAATAAATAAGAGGGATCTAACGAAGTCGGTAAAACCGGATTTGTATTAACTTTTTCAAATCCTTTGTCACAACCTGAGGTGCTAATTAAGCAAATAAGCAGCACGTAAATGAATTTAGGTATTCTTTTCATTTTAATATATTTAAAACGGTTTTAAAATCTTGCATTTATGTTTATGCCATAAGTACGGCTGGTAGGGAGAGCATGTGTGTCAAGACCCTGAAAGTTATCTGATACAGAAATTTGGGATTCCGGATCTAAATTGTCCAGATGCTTTTTGATCATTGCCGCATTGTTGACAAATGCTGAAACTACTAAGGCTTTTACACGAGACTTTTTTAGTAATGAGGTTAAATCATAGCCAAGTGACACAGTTCTTAAACGCACAAAGCTTGCATTATACACAAAAGGTTCACCCAGATTACGCAACGAAGCATAAAACTCCTCAGCGGGTACAGCAATCGAATTTGGAGTACCGTCAGCGTTATAACCTTTAAATACAACCCCTTCTTCTCTACCTTCTAAAGAAGCTTTTGATAAGCCATGTCTTAAGAAATTAAAATTGGAATTGGAAAGTACGACAGCGCCAGCCTTAAAGTCAATTTGGGTAAAAATTCTAAAAGCCTTGTAGCTAATACTGTTCGTCCATCCTCCGGTCCACTTCGGAATGGCACTACCATAAGTTTTTAACTCTCCTAACAACGGTTTACCGCCTGCTGTCAAAATATTTCCTTTTGCATCTCTTTTATAATCAAAAGCTCTGACAGAAGCAAGTGGAAGACCCACTTCGTGCGAAATAATCCCAAAGTACTGGCCGACACCCACATCAAAGGATCTTTGGCCATTTGCTAACGCAAGCACTTCGCTATGATTATAGGCGGCATTAAAACCGCTTTCCCAGTTTACTTTTCCCTTGAGCGGGAAAACAGATAATAGAAATTCAACGCCTTCATTTTTTAATTTCCCGATATTTACCTTTGTTTGAGTATATCCGGATGCTTCCGAAATATTCACATCCAATATTTCATCTACTGTATTTTTCCGGTATAACGAGAAGTTTAAATTTATCCGGCTGTTAAACATACGAAGGTCCATTCCGACCTCTGTTTCCCGCACTTTTAAGGGACGTAAATTTGAATTCGGACTTACATTGGAATTAATAGTTCCCAATGCAATATTATTTAATGGATTAGGATTGATTGAAAAATAAAGCGCATTGGTATAAGGGTCAGTATCTCCCCCTACTTCTGCATAAGCAGCACGCACCTTAGCGTAATTTAGCCACGACGGTTTTGTGGAAAAAAGATCGGTAAAAACAAAACTTCCGTTTATAGAAGGATATAGATAACTGTTTGATTTTGGATTTAACGTAGAAAACCAGTCATTCCTTGCAGTCAAATTGAGAAAAAGAAGGTTCTTAAATGAAAACTCTGCAGAGCCATACAAAGAATTCACGCGCTTCTTACTGTATCTATAATCAGGATTTTTTACTTGTCCATTTCCAATAGTATACAGCCCTTTCACATAGAAATTAGTTACCTCCGCACTAAATCTGTCAAATATTTGCTGCATTTGATTTCCTCCCAGCGTCACATCCATGAGGAAATTTTTAAACTCATGTTTTGCACCGATCAGAAAATCAACGTTTCTTTCGCGAAATGTTGAAACGTCCTGGTAATAATATCCGTTGAACCCTGATACAACGGCACTTAAATTCCGTGATCCTGTAGGACGGTTAAATTCGTATGGGCGGGTATAATAATCCTGTCCTATCCTTCCTTGCAAATAAAGCCAGTCTGACAGCTGATACCTAATAGAAGCATTTCCGAAAATTCTATCTCTTCTGATATTTTCAAAATGTTCGTAGGCAACCCAATAGGGATTATTTCTACCGGTAAAACGAGCTAATGGCATTTCATTCCCATTAGAATCTTTGTAGTTCTTCAGCCAATTCACATCAATACTGTTCGCCATCGTATAAATCGTGGTGTTTACACTAAATCCCTCAATCCCAATCTGAGGAGGATTATGATTGTATTCATTTGAGTAATTGGCATTTACCTGCGTCGACAATTTAGGGGTTAGATTATAATTTGCTGCCAGGTTTAGGATCTTTTTATGAAAATCAGAATTTGGAACAATCGCCGTTGCATCGGTGTTAGAAAATGATATCCGGAAATTACCTTGGTCATTACCAGCCGACAGCGCGACTGAATTGGTGGAATTAAATCCGGTTCTGAAAAAATTTTTTATCCGGTCTTTAGCAGGACTGTAAGGTTTGATAGAGCCGTCTGGCTGAGGAGCAGGCTTATTATCAAATTTTTCTCCGAAACTCCATATTCCTGAACTCTGGGCCTCCGCAACCGTGGATGGCCGTACTCCATTTTCACCCTGCCCGTACACATACTGAAAGTCAGTAAAATCAAGCGCCTTTGATACCTGGTTGTTCGAATTAATTTCGATGCCGATTCCCTTATGTTTACTACCAGACTTTGTAGTGATAATAATAGCTCCGTCTTTCGCGCGATAACCATATAATGCAGCTGCGGCCGCGCCTTTCAATACAGTCATAGACTCAATGTCATCCGGGTTTATACTTTGCAGTCCATCTCCTCCATCGGAAGATCCTCCCGTCGGATTGTCCGCATTCTTATAACCTGCAGAAATGCTTGTATTATTTATTGGCACCCCATTTACTATGATCAGTGGTGAATTATCTCCGCCAAATGATGACTGTCCTCTTATACGAATTTTAGCTGACCCTCCCGGTCCACTTGATGGAGCTGAAACGTTTACTCCGGCTACCTTTCCAACTAAGCTGTTTCCTACATTTGTTGTCCGGTCTGTAGATATTTGATCGGTATTGACAACCCCTGTGGAATAGCCTAAACTTTTTGCTTCTCTTTTTATCCCTAGTGCAGTTACAACAACCTCGTTTAATTTTGTGGCTTCCTCTCTCAACACGATATTCACTTCTGTCCGGTTGTTTAAATTCACTTCCTGGCTTATAAATCCAATATATGAGAAGATTAACACCCCATTGCCCGGAACGTTTATTGTAAACCGGCCTTTTGAATCAGTGGAGGTGCCGATATTTGTACCCTTCATGGTAACACTCACACCTGTCAACGGTTCACTCTTCGAATTAGTAACGATACCCGTTACTATATTGGCTAATGGAATAGCCTGGTTTTCTTTTCCAGATGCGGATTGAATGGTTTTTTCTCTTATTACAATAGTATTAGCAAAGATTTTATAAGTTAAAGGCTGATTGGTAAAGCAAAGTTTCAGTACATCATCTACAGAAGCTTGTGTTACCTGTAAAGTAACAGGAGACGCTTTTTCCAATATATCTGTTTCATAAAGGAACGTATAGTCTGTTTGATATTCAATCTTCTTTAGTACTTTCTCAAGACTCGACTTATTTTCATTAAGCGTAATTTTTTGAGCAACTGCTTCTGCGCTTACCTCTAAGCAGGCAAAAAGCATAAAGCAGATTGTCAGTTTCATGATTAATAAGATTTTGATTAAACTGAGATTCCCCTGGCCAGAGGTTTTGTAATTAGGAAGGAATTCCATAGCTTTGATTCGTTTTTGGTGAAACAATAATGATACTTAACGGTTTTATTTTTGAATAGCCTAAACATTTTACGGGCACTGACCCTCATCAGAGCCCGTTTTTTTTGCTATCTGTATAATAACTTTACTTTTTTATTTATACCCTCTATCTAATTTTCTGATATTATAATTTTTTTATCAACTATTTGCATACTCACCCCTGAATATTGCAGCATCCCTATCAGTTCACTCAGCTTCACGTTTCGGCTGATTTTTCCAGTGAACCTGCGCTTCGGAATGAAACCTTTATATTCAACCTCCACATCATACCACCGTGAAAGCTGTCGCATAATATCCTGAACCTCGGCATCGTTAAATTCAAAATTGTTATTCGTCCACGCCACCGCTTCACCGGTATTGACATGCCGGTCGATTTTTAACCTGCCCGATTTAGTAAGGTTTGCTTGTTCGCCAGGAGCTAACAACACTGTTTGATTAACTGAACTTCCGGGTGAACCACTTTTTATTTTAACGGAACCTTCTAATAAGGTAGTTGCAACTACATTTTCATCCTGATATGCATTTACGTTAAAATGTGTGCCCAGCACTTCTATAGTCATATCATTCACTTTTACGTGGAAAGGCATTGATGCGTTTTTGGCTACCTCAAAATATCCTTCGCCGGTTAAACTAACCTCCCTGGTTTTGCCCATAAAGGATGAAGGATATCTTAATGAGGATGCAGCATTTAGCCACACCTTTGAACCATCAGACAATACGATTTCATACTTGCCCCCCCGTGGTGTGGATATGGTGTTATATCCCCATTCGTCTGATTTTTTCTGATCTGAATCATACATTATCTGCCCATCCTCCCCTTTGATAATTTTTATATTTCCCTGCCTTGTAAGCATTCCATTTTCAGCGCTATTCAAATCAATGACCGATCCGTCAGCGAGCGTAAGCGTTGCTTTATTAGAACCAGGAAGCACGTCAGCTGAAGGAATGGTGTTCTGTTGTTTTTGATTTTTTACAACTTCAGAATCATTATGTCTGTGACGTACACTGTTAAGAACATAAAATACGCTTGCAAAAACCAATGCAAAGACAATTGCCGCCGCAGATACTTTCACATATAATTTATCCATAACCCTGAGTTTACCATTACCAGCTTTCCTTCTTAAAATATTACTCCACATCGAGTTCTGGATGTTATTCTTCAATTCTTCCTTTTGTTCGGATGTCAACATTTCCATTATATCCGGCTTGTTGTCAAAAAGATTGTAATAATTTATTAAAAATTGTTCTTCTTCACTCGTAATTTTTCCGTGCTGATATTTGTCCAATAACTTTATGAAATAATCTTTGTCCATGTAAAACGGCTTTCCTGGTGTTACTTGCTTTTATATATGACCCAAATAATTAAAAAACTCCCACTCCTTTTCAATTTTTTTTTATTTAATAAAAAAGATAAGTAAAACAGGAAAGCACAAATCCGGTTAGTAGCATTATTTGGATTTACAAAAAAGCGCTTGAGTTACTAAAAGTTGATACAATGTGTTGTTTTTGTTACCCCGTTCACGTTTACTTACTGTTTTGTTTTTGCGATCTCAGCCAACGGATCAAAAATGCAGTAGGTTTTGCCTCTCCCAGAGTTTAGGAGCACACAGTTTCAAATCGAGGAAAAGTGACTTATAACACATCATGGATCATAATAGGATTGTATTGTATTTGTTGCTTTACTGTACCCTTATATTACCGGTATGATATATCCACGCCACTTTTTAATTGTTGCACATTGTAGAAACCATCCAATAAAGGGACTACGGGATATTTATTGAAGAAGTAATTTTAATATTCCTGCTCTTTTAGAAAAAGTATAGCGAAAAAAACTTGTCTGAGAAACCTCCACCAACAACAGCATTTAGTAACTTAAAACGATTATTACCAAAGAAAATAATCGCAATAATGAAACTTTCAAAGTTTCTATTGCTTTTCCCAACTGGTTTTGAACAGTTTTTATGGTGATTCCTAATTGTTTTGCTATTTCCTTAGTACGCAAATCCTCGTGAAAACGTAATTTAAAAATTTCTTGCCTTTTTGGAGGCAATTTTTGCACTAATGCTTCATATGAGTTGCAAAAATCTTTCCAGAGCAAATCAGAATCGGCTCCGTCCCTTTCCAATGAGATGCTTTCAAGAATATCGAAAAAGGGATGGGTAACTTTTTGTTTTGCTACCAACTTTATCACTTTATTACGCACCGCCACATTCAAATAAGCGGGTAAATTATTGATGTGATTTGTTTCCCTGTTAAACCAGATATGGGCGAAAATATCCTGGACAATATCTTTTGCATCATCATGGTTTTTTAAACGCTTATACGCCTCAGCGTACGTTTTTTGCCAATATCTCCCGAACAGCGCGTCAAACGCACGCGTATCTCCTTCTTCCATTAAGTGAAGTAGAAAAGTATCAGAATTTTGATTTGATTCATCTTGGTACATAAGCAAAAGAATGTTAAACGAATGTAAAGAATTATTTTAAGGAAAAAAAAATTAGAGGTCGCTCATCACCAGCTGGGTTTCTTCCATACACCTTGCACTTGCCAATTGTATGTATTAAGCAAGCAATCATTCCTTGGCAAAAAGCACTGATCTCAAAGGTGGGCTTGCTCCCGTCGATTCTGCATTTATAAGGATAAATGAAGAAGGCTATACTACAGCTACCTGGGTATCAGGAACTCATGCGCTAAAGAAACGTATAAAGCTACTTTAGTGGCTGATTCTACCGAAAGTAAAGAAGTGCTATTTAAATGCCGGATACTTCAGCCTGGAAATTATCCATCGTATCCTCCGATTTAAACCGCGGATGAAAATTATGATTTTAAGTAATTATGACGACCTGGTCTATGTTGAAAGTGTAAGAGATGCAGGAGCCAAAGGATATCTTCTAAAAGATATAGAATCAGAGGGACATTTAAAAGCAATCACCAAAGGTCTTCAGCGCAGCATTTCTTACAGCAATGAAATAGCACTTAAACTTCTAGAATCAAGTGAAAATCAGAAAGCGTCAAAGGGTGTTGCAAAAGCTAAATTAACAAATTGAGAAATAGAAATACTTAGATTGATCTCAATGGAATTATCGACTCCGGAAATTTCCCAGAACCTCTTTATCTCAAAAAAAACGGTTGATAGCCACAGGCAAAATCTCCTCCTTAAAATCAACGCAAAAAATACTCTGGCTTAAAAATGAAATTGTTGGATGATTGAATTGACTACTACCTCAATAAACAACAATTCAAATAATTTCCTTCATTTCCATATGATCTCATTGAATTCTCAAACTCTTAACGGGGTTCGCGAATGCAGCTAGCACAAATTAAAAAAAGGCTGTCTCAAAAGTGTGAGGTAGCCTCTTTTTATTCGGGTAGGGGATGGAGTTTGATTTCATTTATGCGATTCTCAGCGCCTTCATTTTAGTTTTGAGACATTTTAACGTTAGATCTGCTCAGTAGTGCAATAATTTTAAAGTCTTTCGTTTGCCAATTTTCTTTTCGTCGTTCTAAAAAAAGCTTTCAAGCGTGATGCCAACTTAAACTATTAATGGACCACAAGTTTACACGGAATTTGAATATTTTCAGGATTTTCGTTATGTACATTCATCTCTTCGTTTATCATCTGAAATAACAATTTAGCAGCTTGTTTTCCCATTTCAAAAGAGTTTTCTTCAACCGAGGCGACTGGTTTATGATCCAGATATTTTAACAATGGCAGGTTCCCAAAGCCGGTAATATCAATGGCATGTAATTTTTCCGGAAATTCCCTTTTTAGAAAATGTATTACATCTAAAGTAATGTAATTTTTAAAAGCAAAGATGGCAGTCGGCGGACTCTTTAATTTCATCAATTCCATCATCGCTTTTTCTGTTGTTTTCTTATTAAAATCCACTGTCTTTACTAAATCAGTGTCTAGGGGAATATTATTTGTCTGAAGCCCTTGTTTATAACCTTCAAACCGAACCTGGCATGTGCGCATGGATTGTGGACCCATAAGATGGGCAATTCTTCTGTGTCCTTTTTTTATTAAAAATTCAGTTGCTTTAAAAGCGCCTTCCCGATTATCCGAGGAAACATAATTGAACGAATACCCTTTCGGCTCCCTTGCAATACAAACCACTGGAATACCGATGGACATAAGCTTTTGAAACAAATGCATGTCGAGGGTTTTTTTTGAAATAGCTACTATTACCCCATCCACACGGTTGCTAATCATCAAATTCGTTATTTTCTCCTCTTTGCTTACATCGTCCTGTGATTGAGAAAGAATTACATTATAATTTTCTTTTTCAGCAATTGATTCTACACCGTTTATTGCTAAAACATAAAATTGATCCAGAAGATCAGGAATGATCAATCCAATCGTAAAACTTTTATTCAATTTAAAGTTTCTGGCAGATTCATTAGGAACATAGTTCCATTCCTCGGCTTGTTTTCTCACCCGTTCTTTCGTTGGCAAACTGATTGAACTGTCATTATTTAAAGCTTTGGAAACAGTAGATATAGACATGTTCAGGCGCTTTGCTATGTCTTTTATCGTCACACCTTTTTTCATTCAAATAAGTTCTTCGATAGTTTTTTTACGAATATAGCTTAAAAAACAGAAGCTGGAAAGAGATATTTCAATCGTTGTAGTCGCTCTGATGATTTTATTTCAATCGTTGTATTTGCCGTTTTAGCGTTTGATAGTTTTGCAAGTGTTTTTGTTAAGGAAAATGCAAATAACTTAGCAGTAGCAAGATTATAATTGAAAGTTTCTTATTAAATTAAATCACTTCAAAACGATTGCGATGCTATTAATTAAACGATTACGCTTTTTTATTTTCCTTTCCACCTTTTGTTATTTGATTCCTTTTGCTGCGTTTTCACAAACCAATGCGACTTCCATCACCGGCAAAGTAACTGATGCCAATGGCAATCCGTTAGCAAACGTATCCGTAGTAGTTAAAGGTACCACAGCCGGTACGGCTACCTCTGCAGATGGAACTTACAGGTTAACGGTAAGCAAACCTTCTGGAAATGTCCTGGTATTTTCTTCTGTTGGTTTTGCAGATAAAGAAGTGACCCAGGTGAACAAAGTGGAAAACGTTCAGATGCAAAAAGCCAATGAAGCGCTGGATGCTGTTGTGGTAGTTGGTTATGGAACTCAGAAAAGAAAGGATATTACGGGCTCAGTAGTATCCGTGGATAAACAACGCCTCGAAGATTTACCGAATACAAATTTTGCCCAGGCCCTTGAAGGCGCTCTACCTGGCGTTTCTGTCACAACAACAGGCGGAGGGGCTGAAGGAAACAATGTGAGTATTTTAATTCGTGGTCAAAAGTCAATTAAGGCAAGCACCGATCCCCTTTATATTGTAGATGGAATTCCTTATAATGGAAGTCTGTCTGATATTGGCACGCCTGATATCGAATCGATAGATGTTTTAAAAGATGCGTCAGCAGCAGCGATTTATGGTTCACGCGGGTCGAATGGTGTTATTCTTGTTACTACGAAGACCGGGATCAGTGGTAAGCCGGTTATTTCTTATTCCGGCTATGAGGGCGTAGAAAAAATCGCCAATCTTCCTCCTGTATTATCTCCTGAACAATTTTATCAGTTCAAAGTGCAAAGAGAAGGACTGGCCTCAGTCACTACTTCCGAGCAGGATGTTTACGATTCTAAAAAATTTCCTGACTGGTTGGGTATGGCAACGCAAACGGGAGCGAAAATGCGACATTCTATAAATGTAAGAGGCGGTAATAAAAATATTAAATATTACGGATCCGTGAATTATTTGCAGGTAAAGGGTGTCGCGGTGAACGATAATTTTAAACAATTAGGCACAACAATTAATGTGGAAGCCAATATAACCGACTGGTTGACGTATGGGACACACACTGGCTTAACTTATGATAACCGGGCAGGATTGCCAGCTGATTTCAGCGGTGAAAATGGGGCGTACTTTTTTAACCCGCTGACAACCGCTTTTGATTCTCTTGGTAAGCTTACGATCTATCCTTGGCCGCAGGATGTACATTTCGGTAACCCATTGGCACCCACTCTGGCACAAAGCACCGATAATGCATACAACTTGTTTACAACAAATTATTTGCAGGTACAGTTTCCTTTTGTAAAAGGATTGGGGTATCGCCTTAATACAGGTGTTGAATATCATGCAAGAAATATAAGCACCTACTATGGAAGAAATACTTTAGACGGCACGTCAAATAATGGTGATCTTACTTCGAGTAACAGCAACATAAATGATTACACTGTTGAAAATATTATTACCTATGATCGTAAATTCAATAAACATGCTATCAGCTTTACAGGCTTATATAGCTTTGAGAAGGATGTTACCACAGCCAATACACTCAATGCTCAGCAATTTCCTAATGATGTGTTAACCGCTTATCAACCTAATGTTGCCTTGGCGGTTCAACCTAAAGCATCGTACGTAAAACGAACATTGATATCTCAAATGGCGAGACTGAATTATAACTACGATGAAAGATACCTGCTAACAGTAACAGGCCGGCGGGACGGTTCATCCGTTTTCGGGGAAAATTACAAGTATGGTTTTTTCCCTTCTGTGGCTTTGGGATGGAATATTTATAATGAATCATTTATGAGAAATACCAATTTAATATCTCATTTAAAATTGCGGCTGTCTTATGGACGTAATGGTAACCAGGCAATAAATCCATATGCCGTACTAGCAGCGCTCACCACACGTTCATATATTGATGGGATTGTAACCGAGCCTGGCTATGTACCTGCAACCCTTGACAATCCCGATCTACACTGGGAGACCACAAATACTGCAAATGTCGGCCTGGATTTCGGGATCCTGAACGGCCATATCCAGGGAGCTTTGGATTACTACAATGCGCAAACTCATGATCTATTATTGGACAGACAAATATCGCCGGTACAGGGTATCAGCACCATCACACAGAATATTGGAAAAACAAGTAATGAGGGATTTGAACTTGCCTTAAGCTCTACAAACATTCAAACTTCAAATTTTACATGGACTACCAGTGGAAATATAGCTATAAACAGAAATAAAATTGTAGCGCTTTATGGAGATGGAAAAGATGACACCTTAAATCAATGGTTCATTGGCCATCCCATTAACGTGGATTTTGGATATGTGTACAATGGTGTATGGCAATCAAAAGAAGATACGGCAAACACACCTCAGGGAACCGTTCATCCAGGTTCCGCCAAAATATTAGACGTTAATGGTGATGGGGTTATTAATAGTTATGACCGAACTATACTTGGCCATTCAGAACCAAGCTTCATATGGGGTTTATCCAATACCTTTAAATATAAGGGTTTTAGCCTCTACATATTTATGCATGGTGTAGAAGGCAGAAGCCAGGTTAATACCCTGCTTTCCGAAGGGGGCGTGCAATCAGGAGTGCGGCACAATACCATCATCAAAGACTGGTGGACGCCAACCAATCCAACAAACAAATATTATGCAAATTCGTTGACCGCTAACAACAGCCCCAGCGCTGTTTCGCTCGTAGAAAATAGCAGTTTCATACGTATAACGGATATTTCACTCAGTTACAACTTTGCTAAGGATATTTTAAAAAGATTGGGTTTAAGCAGGCTAAAAATATACGTCGAAGCACGAAATCCTTTTACAATTACGGATTGGACCGGCCTGGATCCGGAATTGGGAAGTCAGACTGCTATTCCGCTTCAGAAAGAATACATCGCTGGTCTAGACATAAGCTTATAAATTCCTATTAATTCATCTTAATCAATTATCTATGAATTTTTATAAAAAAATATTGATGTTTGCTTTAAGCGCACTGCTGTTGAACGCTTGCTCCAAAAAACAGCTAAATGAAGATTCACGCGGTGTATTAACCGCTAATCTTTTATTCACCAGCAAAGCCGGTTTTCAAAATGCTCTCAACGGGTTATATGATGAGGTAAGACGATACAGGTCTGGCTACACTTATGGAAACATTAATGATATCATGTGTATGCCCGCAGTGATTGGAGTGGATAATGCGTATGGCAACTGGCGGGATCCCACGATAGATGTGTTCAATCAGTGGGGTCCAATTAATAACGCCTCATTTGCTTTATACAATAATGTCTGGAGTTGGCTGTATGAAACGATCAACGCGGCAAATACGCTTATTAACCGCGCGGAAGACAAAAATATTGACTGGACAGAAAATGACAAGAACAATATTGTTGCGCAGGCGCGACTTATCCGTGCCTGGTGTTATCGTCATCTCACCTATCTTTGGGGAGACGTTCCACTTACTTTGGTCGAATCTACCGGTGCTAATATAAAAACAGACTGGCAAAGGACTCCTGTAGCTGAGGTTAGGGACGCAATGCGTTCAGATTTATTATTTGCCGAGCAACATCTTCCGGTAACATCTTCAAGTGACGCGCAAATCATACAAGGGGTGGCATCCCATTATTTAGCAGAATTGTATTTATCCATGGGCAAACCGGACAGTGCAAAAATTGAAGCATTGAAGGTTACTACAAATCCCAACTACCAGTTGATCACTGCCCGCTATGGAGTAAACAAAAATAATCCGGGTACTCCTTTTACTGATATGTTTATTGATGGAAATTCAAAAAGAACCCAGGGAAATACAGAAGCTTTATGGGTCATACAAAACGAAGAAAATGCAACGGGAGGAGAGGGCTATAATATAATGCGTCGTTATTGGGTTAATAGATACTATTCCCTGAAGGTGAAGGGCACAGATGGAAAAAGCACCAGTCCGATTCAGGTGGTTGCCGAAGACGGTGGAAGAGGTATCGGACGACTTAGCCCTACTCGTTTTGAAATGAATTTATTCACTCCAGGTGATGATCGGGGCTCTCATTATGCCTGGCGATACTATTACCAGATTAATACTGCTCCTCCAAAGGGCTACAGCATTGGCGATACGATCTTCCTCGACAGTACCGGAACGGAAAAGATTACCAATCCAAACTGGCCATCCACAACCAAATGGGATTGGGTTAGTCCGACAAATGTATTGATCGATCCGGAGTATAATGACCAAATTTTATTACGTGCCGGAGAAACTTATTTGTTACTGGCAGAAGCTGATTACGATTTAGGAGATTTACAAGGCGCAGCCGATGCAATAATTGCCTTACGTGCAAGAGCGAATGCCCCACTTATTCAGGCATCTGATGTTACTTTAGATTTCATTTTAGATGAAAGAGCCCGGGAATTATTTTCTGAAGAAGACAGAAGATATGTTTTATTACGCACGCATAAATGGCTCTCAAGAACACAACAGGATAATAAAATTGCAGGGCTGGTTGTATCGGCACGAGACACTTTGTTACCCATCCCACAACCTGTAATTGACGCCAATCGTACATCTCCAATGAAGCAAAACCCTGGTTATTAAATTACTTGGATGAAAATGAAATATAGCTGCAGCAGAAGAAATAGTTGAGCTAATAAATAGTAGAGGTTAATATTGACAATGAACCAATCTGCGTATGCCCATGCAGGTAACAAATTTTTGTTACAGATGTTGAAATCGTTAACTCATTCCTGTTTCTTTCAAGCCGATAAAGGAACTGCAGCATTATGCGGAATGGAAGTGAACAATAAAAAAATAAAATGCTAAACAGAAAAAAGTTTTTAAAGATTAGTGGGGGAACAGCGGCCTCACTACTGATGAGCAGTTCTTTATCAAAGGTCTTTGCAGAACCGGAATTCAAAGGGTCAATTTATGGACCTGATGATCGATCTCCTGCCTCGCTTTTACAGTTAAAAGCGACTCCTCCTGAAGGAACAACAGCCGTTCGTTTTTTTATTGATGACATGCTCGTATCAGAACTTACTGATCTTTATGCCACGAAAGTGAATGTAAAACCGATGTGGAGTACCGTTACTGACCCTGCATGGTTTCAAGAAGGCCCTCATGAATTGCGGATTGAAGCAGATACTAAGGACGGAACTAAAACGCTTGAAAACAAAACCATACAGGGAACGCAAAAGCAAGATCCTAAAAAAATATCTTTGACCGGTGCCTGGCAATTTGCAGAAATGAGCGGGCTTCCGGCAAATGCTTTAGAAGGAGACGTTCCTGAGGCAGTTAAACCCGGTTATAACGATGGTGAATGGACAAAAATTTTTGTTCCCAATTCATTAGGTGCAGTAAATAAAAAATGGAATGTCTATGAAGGTATATTGGGCATCTATAAAAAGATCATTAACCTTCCGATAAAAAATATAGAAGACGAACTATTTATTGTATTACAATCCTGTTACTGGAGTGGTCGTGTTTTCATTAATGGAAAAGAAGTCGGTAACACACGCGGCGGTTATCTTCCTTCACGCTTTGATATCAGTAAACAAACAAAAAACGGTGAAAATGAAATTGCCATCATCGTTGATAACCGCTTTTCGAGCATGGGGGTTTTTAAAAGAATAAATGAATTCTATTGGAACTGGGGTGGCCTTCTGCAGGAAGTGCATATTGAAAGGCATCCATCTGTTTCCCTTACAGATCTGAGGGCTGAAGGTGCTATGAATGGTACTTTACAATTATATGCAACAGGACTGAATGCAACCAGATCCTTAAAAATTAAAAATCTTGGTGTTGAAATTTATCATACTTCCACCGGTAAAATAGCTGCGTCTTTCAAGATAAATGCCAACTTGCCTCCACGAGAAAACGTTATAAAACTCCCCGCTTTAAAAATCCAGCATCCGACCCTATGGAATCCTGAGAGCCCTCATTTATACACCGTGGTTATAAAAGGAGATTTTGGAGTCCTAAAAGTACGTACCGGGTTCCGGGATGTAAAAGTTACGGGGCGTGATATTTTGATTAATGGAAAAGTTATAGAAAATTTACAGGGCTTTGACAGACATGCTGACTACCCCGGACTTGGCAGAACACAACCGGACAGATTACCTTTTGAGGAACTAAAAGAATTGCGTGACAAAGGCTTTCGCTTTTTTCGTCCTGCCCATTATCCGACAACGCCGGCACAATTAGACGCCGCTGACGAATTGGGATTGCTGGTGATAGAAGAAATAAATGTTACCGGGTTAAAAGGAAATGTATTAGCGTCAAAAGAAGTAAAAGATTTCGCGGCTATGCAACTAACGAAGATGATTCATCGGGATAGAAGCCATCCGTCCATCATTGGATGGTCAGTGGGCAATGAAAATTTTACTGAGCAGGACGGCGCAGCAGAATATGTAAGAGATACCATAAAGGTTGGCCGTTCATTAGATACAAGAAGATTATTCACACAGGTTACCCACCGCCATACAACTGATACTACTTTTGAATACCAGGATTTTGTCGCCCAAAATTATTATGCAGGCTGGTATACAAAAGATGTGAATGTGATTGCGAACCTCATTGAATCAGTTCAGGCTTATGCAGGTAATAAACCCATCATGCTTTCAGAATATGGAGCTGAAGCAATTGTTGATAAGCCAGGGACAGCAAAGAGTACAGAATTTTACCAGGGCTTCATTGTTGATGCACACAATCGTTTATTAGATAACCGTAAACATTTTTTTGGTAAAATGTATTGGAGCTCCACCGAGTTCTGGTGTCGTCCGAGCTGGACAGGAGGCAGTCCTGATCCACGTCCTCCATTTCATTTAAAAGGATTGATTTCCTACGACCGTGCTCATAAAAAACTGGGCTGGAGGATCATATTTTCTCCTGTCCGTTTAATTTTTAATCCGCATACTGTTAAAACAAATGACGTAGGGGGTGATTTCGAAATGCCGCTGGATAAAGAAACCACGATCATCCAGGTCATTACGGTAAAAGAGATAAGGAATATCGGTGCCAAGGGTACGCTTTTATTGGAATTACCAAAAGGCTTTTCTTCAGATAAGTTGGAGTATCCCTTTCAGTTAAAAGCAGGTGAAGATAAAAGTATCCGGCTCATTTTCACGGGTACGCTTGCTTCTGAAAATGCCACAGCAGAAGTCTTTATTAAAGCTGTTATTGATGGTGATACCGAAGCGCAGCCCTTGTTGCTCACTTTGAAGAAGGCAGAAGAAAAAAAATCAAAATAAGTTAATTATAAAACTAAATGTAGATGATTAGTGATAAAAAAAATATCGTTTATTTCTCGGTTTTGACCTTATTAATTATTTTGACAATTGGTGTTGGAGAAAAATCGTATGCACAGAACAACATCAAAAGAATAATACCTTTCACTACTCAAAACTCTATAAAGCTTGAAGTCACCTGGAATGCAATTCCTTCTTTCGCTTCAAAATTTACAATCAAAATTATTGATGAACAGTCAGGTGAGATAGTTTTCGATAACCCGGTTAAATCTTCTGAAATAAATACTGCTGAAAATAAAATGCTCTTTTACGTCAGCAATTTAAAAGTAAATGAATGGACGCCTGTTCATCCAAATCTTTATAAAATAATATTCACCGCAACCGATGCTTCAGGAACAATTCAGCGACAGAATCAGCGGATAGGCTTTCGTTTCTTTGAAGCCAGGAATGGCAATTTATTTTTAAACGGACATCCCGTTTTTTTAAGAGGTATCGCCATAAATCCTCCCGGACGCGGCATCCCGGATAGTATCGAGACCAGCAGGAAATTTGCTGAAGATTATATCCGTTATATGAAAAGCATTCATGTAAATATTATTCGAATTCCCGATGATACTACCTGGTATAATGTATGTGACGAATTAGGTATGATGGTTTTTGGCGGTAATTATAGTGGCTCTGTGGATGGTGAAAAACCTCCCAAAGATTATGACAAAGCGGTTGCCTGGTATGAAAATGAAAAGTATCCTTCCATTGCTTCTCATCCAAGTTTAATGATTTATGCTATGACCAATGAAACCCCTTTTGCAGGCGATATTCATTTAAAGTGGAAAAAATTTCTAAGCTATGCACATACTCAGTTAAGAAAATGGGACAGCACAAGAGTGTATATCGGTAATGCCGGCTATGGCTATGGACAATCGGGTGATATATGCGATTTACATCGCTACTGGGGCTGGTATTATTCATCGCCGTTTACGTTTCTGCACATCCGGTATAATGAGGATATTATACCTTTTAAAAAAGAAAATGATCAGCCCATTACATTTACGGAATGCGTAGGAAATTATACGGGTCCGGGGGGTGAATACAATCTTACTCCCAATCATAAAAACCCGGGCTCTCAATTAAACTGGACAGGCCATGCACCATGGAAATTGCAGGCACAACTCGCAGACGAACATCAAAGTTTCACTTTTCAACATGCGGCAGAATATTTCAGACAGCTGAGAAATATCAATCATGATTTAAGCGGCTTATTTCCGTTTACTATCTTATTTCACAACTGGAATACAATCAAGAATTTTGTGGATATGGATCCAAAGGCGGTAACGCAACAGGCTAAAATATCTTATCAGCCACTATTAATAAGTTGGGAATGTTTTACGCCACAAGCCTATGCGGGTGCGACTATTCATCCTATTGCACATATAATTAATGATGATGACAATTTTAATGATCTCACCAATGCTTCTTTGGTATACCAGCTTCAGGATAATACAAACACAATACTTGCAGGCGATACAATACCATTGCCCGTCGTAAAATATTATGGAACCTGGGAAAAGAACCTTTCGCTTGAGTTACCTGCATTAGTACCTGCAGGGAAATATAAATTAGTCGGAAAAATTATAAAAGACCATTCAATTGTTTCGGAAAATTATTACGATATTTTTATTGCAGGAAAAAATTATAAAAGATCGGTACACCCCTCTCAAAAACAAGTATGGTTATACGATCCCAATGGTGATACAAAAATCGCATTTCAAAAAAATGAAATAAAGAATCAACTTATTTCTTCGTTTACTAATCTGAAAGGAAATCATGTTTTGGTGGTTGGCAAAAATTCAGCTGATGAAAAGTTGAAGAATAATGCAGTAGCGATAAAACAATTTATAAAAAATGGAGGGCGGGTTGTTTGCCTTGGCCAGGATGAATCGCATTTGGAAAACCTGAATGCCATATTAAATGGTCATTTGGTAAATATCAAAATGAACCTTGACACGCCGGTATATCCGCCACCCCCACGCCCGTCCAGAAACGGTTACAATATAAATGTAGAGCGTTGGTCAAGCCCTGTTTTTACCGGTATTAAAAGAGAGAATCTTGAATATTGGTCAGATTATACAAATTGGGACGAAAGCAAGCCAGGATTTCCCGCAATATATCCGGTTACAAATGGATTTGTTTTGCAGAATAAACAGGATATTGGCTCAGCTGCCGTGCTGGCCGATTATGGCCCTGCCCTCGATGGAATTGCTGTTGCTGAAATGTTTGATGGTAAAGGAAGCATTTTGGTGTGTGGTCTGGATCTGGTGAACCGGGCAGGTATTGATCCAGTTTCTGACCGGATCCTAAAAAATATAATGGCGTTTGCTGGTTCGGGTTATGAACATGAGAAATATGTATTAATTAATAGCCCTGTTATCTGGGGTGACTATGGCTCAGAGAGAGGAATATTAACGGGCATCAACAGTGGGCTTTTATTAAATGGAAAGCCACGACTTACAGGGTCTTACAGTAAAATACAACTGGTAGTGGATAAAGAAGGACATGAGTTTGCGGGGCATGGTGGTGGCTTTAACACCCAGCCTGGCTTACAATACGTGCCCTTCGGGCGGCGGCCGTTTGGCCCTTATCATCTGCGTGGCTTTGGCGATATTCCATATCCCGATGATCAAAATAATAATATAGGCGAAGGGACCTTTTGGTGTAGTATTCCTGCAGGAAAGACAAAAGCATCAACCATAGTGTGGAATCCTTCGGATGAAAACCTGACAATAAATATTTCCGTCAATGATAAAAAGGTGGATAAAGAAATAAAACCCGGAGAAAAAGCTGGTGTTGATTGCCCGGTAAATTCAACAAATATTAAGATGACTTTCAGCGGTGATAGGAGATTGGTATTGCTGCAAACTTCTTTCGAATAAAACATTGGTTATTGCGTTAAAAAAGTTGATCTCGTAATTTGTGTTTTATTCTGAAAGCTTATCACAGCAGATTTTCAAACCAACTAAGGATTTTCGAGCCATCTTCTTTCAACCGGAACCGGTAAGCATTAAAAGAAATCATTTTTTTAAAATATAGATGATTAAATCAAAAGCAACATATCGTTCTCTTTATCGAATTGTTTTCTTCACAGGTTTATTCCTCTTTGCTGCGCCATCAATGGCTACGAATTATTATATAAATGGTCGCTTAGGAAATGATGATAATGCAGGAACTTCCAGGGATGCCTCCTGGAAAAGTTTTAAAAACCTGGAAACAAAAACATTTCTTCCCGGTGATAGTATTTTGTTTGCAAAAGGATCTTCCTACAAGGGAGGATTTATATTTAAGAGTTCGGGTGTTAAAGGGAAGCCCATTGTTTTTTCCAGCTACAGCGCAGGAGCAGATGACGTCTTACGAACGGATCGTTCTAAGTTGCAAAGTATTTTTTTACACGCCGGTGCTGGTCCTGCCCCGTCTTTCACAAATCCTGATTGGAATATCCTGAACGGAAATATTTTTCAAATCCAGGGGAGTTATATCATCATTGACGGATTTTATTTTCATGATAATACCAATCCTCCAAACTCTGATCATAAGAACAAGAACGTTCAAAAAATGGGTGCTGTATATTTTGGATTAGGAACACAACATAATGTTTTGCGTAATTGCGAATTTTTTCATTCCCCTGTTGCCGTAAAAATAAAAGGCTCTTATAATCTTATTACCCATAATTATTTTCATGACGCAACAGATACATTAGCGCACAGCTGGGGGCCAATGGCCATTATGATCGTAAAGCCGCACAACGAAATTTCTTATAATAGAATTGTAAATTATGGTTCTTATGGCGGCCCTTACGGATCCGATGGCGGCGTTGTAGAACTTGATGGTGTTGATGATAATTTTGAAGGAAGAGACATAAACATTCACCATAACATTTCGATTAATAACCATGGCTTTCTTGAACTTGCGGGCAGAAATGTAGATAGCATAACAGTCGCGTATAATCTTAGTGATGATACCAACCAGTTTATCGGCGGTGGTTCCATGAAAAATGTCTTTGTTTACAACAATACTGTTGTGAGGACCCGTGAACCAAACGTTGACCGCTATGTACTCTGGACATTCAACCATGATTCCACTTCTATGACTGTGCGTAATAATATTTTTATTGTGGCTCAAGACATAAAGGTATTCGGACCTTATGTAAAACCAAAGGGGCACAAACGTTCTATGATTGGCGATCAGCTGCATGATCACAATTTGTATTTTTCAAACGGCGATCAAGATCCAATTGGGGTTAAGCCAGGTAGAGGAGATATCATTGCCAACCCCCTTTTCATTGATGCGAGAAATGAAAATTTCAGACTGCAAAAAAACAGCCTTGCAATAAATCATGGGGCACCTCTTGGATATACTAATGATCTTGACGGTTACCCGGTTCCAAGAAATAATTTAACCGACATAGGCGCTTATGAATATTAAAAGCGCACATAAATAAAGAAAATGAATAAGAAAATTTCACGTAAAGATTTTCTAAAGAATAACGCACTCACCCTGGGAGGACTATCTTTAGGCTTGCAAGGCCCGTGGAATTTTCATTCAAATAATTTTGAAAAAAATAATCCCATGGGAGCAAATCCTGGTGAAGTCGGTTCGATGACCAGGCGCGGTTCATGGATTCAAAAAAATAAACAGCAAACGGGTGATATTGTTCTTGTAAAAAGTGGTGAAGGATGCCGGGTTGTAATTAGTGCCAAAGAGAACAGCGGTGTACAACAAGCGGCAAAATTACTTGCAAAGGATATTGAAAAGATTAGCGGCTATACTCCACCCTTAGTAAATAAAACCGACGCACATGCTACAACCATAAGACTTGTTACCATTGGGAACGATGAAATCCCAGCAGTTATTAATGCTACTGAATTAAAAGAAAAATGGGAAGCTTGTAAAATTGTAACGGTAGATAATACCGTATGGCTTGTTGGCTCTGATTTTCGGGGAACTGCTTTTGCTGCATATATATTAAGCGAACGGTTGGGAATCGATCCTCTTTATTTATGGACCGGTTATGCTCCTGAATTTTTTGAAACACTTGTACTGAAAAGAACTGATTTTTATTCTGGTGAACCTACAATAAAATATCGCGGGTTCTTCCATGATGATGAAGACATTCTT
>JBQCFI010000094.1:0-2880 GCA_051959325.1 Ginsengibacter sp.
TCGGTGGTAAAAGGCTTGGGAGATAGCCGGTTTGCCGCTGCTGTTCCGGCAATAACAAAACTGGCTGATAGCAAAGACCTCATGCTTCGCAAAGTTGCGCTAAATGCTCTCGCTAATATTGGAAATCCTTCTTCTGCTTCACTTTTAGCGAATGCTGCTGAAAAAAGCGGCTATACATTTGAGAGCACCGATGCAACCGGTTCGTATTTATTATATCTAAACAGGCTGGCAGAAAATGGTAATGGAAAGGTGGCAAAAAAAATGGCTGAGTTATTAATGAAAAACGCAAAGCAGGACAACCAGGTACATTCACGTATTGCGGAGATGACGTTATTGACCCAGATTCAAGGTAAAAACAACGCCGCAGTGCTGATTGATGCATTGGAAGATAAAAATGCTCAGTATCGCGCTGCCGCCTTGAGGCTGGCGGAAGGAAAAATAAATTCTGCCACAACATCACTTTGGTTAAACAAACTAAAAACATCCGGTCCGCAGATCCAGGCAGAAATTATCAGTATGTTAGGCAATAGTAAAGCTAAAGCAGCCTTGCCAGCAATACTCGATGCTTTGAAAAGTAAAGATAGTGGCGTAAGGATAGCTGCTATCAGCGCTGCAGGCAAAATTGGTGGCGAAAATGCCTTACCTGCTTTATTGGATTTGATGAAAAATGGCTCACCGGAAGAGATAGCCACTGTAAAAAATACGATTGATGTATTGCAAGGAAATGGCGTGATAAACAAAGTTGCCGAAGCGATTCCATCAATGCCCACAAATGCACAAGCGGCGCTGATAACCGTGTTGGGGGATCGGGCAGCGCATGACAAAGTGAGCCTTGCTTTTTCCTTAATAAATAATAAGGATACTGCCGTGCGCAATGCCGCATTATCAGCCATAAAAACGATGACATCAAAAGACGATTTACCTAAATTGTTTGCTTTGCTGAATCAAACTTCCCAACCTTCTGAAATCAATGATATCCAGGACGCGATTATAGCAGCGACAAAAAGTATATCAGGTAAATCTCAGCAAGCTGCCATCGTTTTGAATTAAATGTCAAAAGCTCCGGAAAACAAAAAATCTTTGTTTTTTAACGTCCTTGCTGCTATTGGTGGCAATGAATCCTTAAAAGCAGTGGCGGCTGCTTATGACAATGGCGATTCCGATACAAAAAGTGCTGCTCTAAATGCATTATCAAAATGGAGTGACAGCACTGCTGCAGAGCGTATTTACAAGATAGCTTCTGAAACCTCAAACGCAGATTATTTAGACCTTGCCCTGAATGGATACATTCACTCGATATACACAGGAAATTATCCTGATGCACAAAAATTGCTGATGCTGCGCAAGGCAATGGAGGTTGCAAAAACTGTTCAGCAAAAACAAACTATATTGACAGAGGTTGGAAAGAACCGCACATTTCCCGCATTGATTTTTGCAGGAAATTATTTGGATGATCCGTCATTACAGCAGGAAGCGGCACATGCGGTAATGGATATTGCATTGGCTGATAAAAAATATTATGGAAAAGTGGTGAGAGATCTATTAAATAAAACGATTGCGGTTTTGAAGGAGACTGATAGTGATTATCAAAAAGAGGCAATGAGGAAATTTTTGGCAGCAATGCCGGTTGACGAGGGGTTTGTATCGTTGTTTAATGGTAAAGATTTAAGCGGTTGGAAAGGACTTGTTGCAAACCCGATCGTTCGTGCAAAAATGGATGAAACCACACTGGCAAAGGAACAGCAGAAGGCCGATGATATTATGCGGGAAGGCTGGTATGCAAAGGATGGAATATTGAATTTCAGCGGCAAAGGCGAAAATATTTGTACTGATAAAAAATATGGTGATTTTGAAATGTTTGTAGACTGGAAGATTAGCAAAGAAGGCGATGCAGGGATTTATCTTCGTGGTTCGCCACAGGTGCAGATATGGGATACATCGCGCAGAAATGCAGGAGCAGAAGTAGGTTCGGGCGGATTATACAATAATCAAAAGAATCCGAGCAAGCCATTAAAGGTGGCAGATAATGCCATTGGCGACTGGAATAATTTTCACATCATTATGAAAGGAGATCGGGTAACCGTTTACCTGAATGGGGAACTGGTAGTAAACAATGTTGTTTTGGAAAATTACTGGGATCGCAATATTCCGATTTTTCCGTCTGAGCAGATAGAGTTGCAGGCACATGGCACTCATGTAGCTTATCGTGACATTTATATCCGTGAAATTCCAAAGGCCGACACTTTTGTCTTAAGCGATGAGGAAAAGAAAGAAGGTTTTAAAGTTTTATTTGATGGCACAAACCTCGATAAATGGACAGGAAACAAGGAAAGCTATGTGGTGGAAAATGGAAACCTCGTTATTCAGCCAAATCGCGGCAGCGGCGGAAACTTATATACAAAAGAGGAGTACAGCGATTTTGACTTTCGCTTTGATTTTCAGCTTACTCCCGGCGCTAATAACGGCGTTGGTATAAGGACACCGTTAGAAGGCGATGCAGCTTATGTGGGAATGGAAATACAGATTCTTGATAACGATGCAGACGTTTATAAAAATCTTCATGAATATCAATACCATGGCTCAGTTTATGGAGTGATCCCGGCAACGAGAGGCTATCTGAAACCGATGGGCGAATGGAATTCTGAAGAGATAATTGCGCGTGGACCAAAGATAAAAGTGATATTAAACGGAACCGTTATTGTAGATGGCGACATCACCGAGGCGAGAAAAAATGGTACAATGGACCACCTGAATCATCCTGGTCTAAAACGAAATTCCGGGCATATCGGATTTTTGGGACATGGATCTGTGGTAAGATTTAAAAATATACGGGTTAAAGATTTGTCGAATGAGTGAATCAGGTTGTCTTTATATAGCAGT
>JBQCFI010000095.1:0-4952 GCA_051959325.1 Ginsengibacter sp.
TATTTGCCTCCTTCCCTGGCGAGGTCCGGACCGGTTCTTTTAGATCCCCATTGAAACGGATGATCATAAACAAATTCACCGGCCTTACTGTATTCACCATACCGCGCTACTTCATCCCTGAAAGGACGGATCATCTGAGAATGGCATACATAGCAGCCTTCACGGAGGTAGATATTGCGGCCGTGCAGTTCCAGCGGCGTATAAGGTTTCACACTGCTGATGGTTGGTATGTTGGATTTAACAAGAAACGTCGGGATCATTTCCGCTATACCACCAATGCCTACCACAATCAGCGACAAAACGGTCAGTTGTACCGGCCTTCTTTCGATCCAGCTATGCCAGTGTTCTTTCTTACCATGAGATTCATATTTTTTTGGCAATGGAGAAGCCTGTGATTGTTCGTTGGCCACAAATTTTCCCTGTTTGATCGTTTTGCGAATATTTACAATCATCAATATCAAACCGGAGACATAAAGCAATCCTCCTACCCCTCTCAACACATACATCGGTTGAATGGTAGTCACGGTTTCGATAAACTGGTATTGTAAAATACCTTCGGGAGTAAATTTCTTCCACATAAGGCTTTGGGTGAGCGCAGCCCAGTAAAGCGGGATGACATAAAAGATGATCCCAAGCGTGCCAAGCCAAAAGTGGGTATTCGCCCATTTCTTTGAATAAAGTGTTGTATTAAACAATCTCGGCATCAGCCAGTAAAGCATCGCAAATGCCAGAAATCCATTCCAGCCTAGCGCTCCCACATGCACGTGGGCAATCGTCCAGTCGGTATAATGGCTGATGGCGTTTACGCTTTTCAGGGAAAGCATCGGTCCTTCAAACGTGGCCATACCATAACAGGTAAGCGCCACCACCATAAATTTCAATATCGCATCTTCACGAACCTTGTCCCACGCCCCGCGAAGCGTTAATAATCCATTCAGCATGCCACCCCACGAAGGCGCGATCAGCATGATGGAAAAAACAGTACCAAGTCCCTGGGCCCATTCGGGCAAAGCGGTATACAGCAGGTGATGTGGCCCGGCCCAGATATAAATGAATATCAGCGACCAGAAATGGATGATAGACCAGCGGTAAGAATAAATAGGACGGTTGGCCGCTTTGGGAACGAAATAATACATCAAACCCAAAAATGGCGTGGTCAGGAAAAAAGCGACGGCATTATGTCCGTACCACCATTGCACGAGTGCATCCTGTACACCAGCATACCATGAATAGCTTTTAAGAAAAGACTGTGGAATGGCAATGGAATTCACAATATGCAACATGGCCACGGCCACCCACGTACCGATATAAAACCAAATGGCCACATACAAATGAGAAACCCTTCTCTTTAAAATGGTGCCCAACATGTTGGCACCAAACACCAGCCATAACAGCGTAATCGCAATATCAAATGGCCATTCGAGTTCTGCGTATTCCTTTCCCTGTGTAAAACCGCCCCAGAGAGATAAGGCGCCAAGAAGAATCAGGGTTTGCCATCCCCAGAAATGAATTTTACTAAGTTTATCGCTCCACATCCTTGTTTTACAAAGACGCTGAAGCGAATAATACACACCACAGAAAATAGCGTTACCGACAAAGGCAAAAATCACCGCATTGGTATGCACAGGACGCATACGTCCAAAGGTGGTCGGTGCCCAGCCCAGGTTCACCTGGGGATAGGCAATGCTGAAAGCCGCCCACAGGCCGGCAGTCATTCCTACCAATCCCCAGAAAAGAGTGGCGTAGGCAAACAACTTCACCGTTTTGTTGTCATAATAAAAAGTTTCCAGTTGAATACCGGATGAAGCGGTTTGGGCAAGGGAAACCGTCTCGGCGGAAGACTGTTGCGATTGATTTGTGCTCATGTTAAATGAAAACTATATTTTAGATTTTGGAGTTTCGTCGAAAAAGATCTGGTGTGCTGGTGAAAAGTCGTCATCGTACTGGCCATCTTTGACAGACCAAATGAACGCACCGAGGAAAATCAGGGAAACTATAAGGCTGGCTCCCAGCAAAATCAGCATCACACTCATAGAAAAACTTTAAGGGCCAAAAATATTTTTGATCCGGTCATTTAATCATGACCACAATCAGCGCCTTTCCTGAAGTTGCTCATGTTTTTAATGATTAAAGCGACAGCCTTTGTTTTCGTGCCTGGAACCTGGTAACCATATAGGTGGTAACGACAATAGTAAGAGTGCTCAAAGGCATCAGAACAGCGGCAACCAGGGGCGATAGAATTCCCTGGACCGCAAAATATAACCCGGTAATATTATATGTGACCGAAAAGAAGAAACAGGTCCGGATGGTATTTTTGCTGCTGCTGCAAAAGGCGATGAGGCGATCCAATATTGATAGTTTTTGCCCATCCAGAATGGCATCTCCGGCAGGAGTAAACCGTTTAACATCGTCAGAAATGCAAATGCCTACATCGCTTTTCTTAAGCGCTCCCGCATCATTCAGTCCATCGCCTGCCATTGCTACAAATTTGCCGGATAACTGCAGCGATTCCATGTGGGATAATTTCTCTGCGGGGCTTAATTTGAAATGCATATTTTTCCCGAATATCTTTTTGAAATACCCGGATTGATAGGGTTCATCACCGGAAAAGAGAAAGAAATTAATTTTTTTCCGGAGGCGTGACAGCATTTCTTCCACTCCAGGCCTTAATCCCTGCACGAGTACAAAATATCCGAGGGGCTGATCATTTTTATAAACGTGAAGCAGGGTGCCTTCTTCATTGCGTGTATGCCCGAGGTTGAAAAATGTGGCAGTGCCTATTTGATAATGATTGTTTTTTACAATGACCCGAATGCCTAAACCCGCGTATTCTTTGAATTGATGCGCTTCATATTTACCGTTTTTTTGCAAATAGTTCAATACAGGTTGCCTGAAAGAATGCAGGCTCGGCCTTACCGCTGAAGCGATCAGTTGCTTTTCTTCATCATCCAAAGCACTTCCCCTGAAATCCGCACGCATACTGGACGGAGCAGTAAGCGTACCCGTTTTATCAAATACGATGTGGCGGATATTTCCAAACCGTTCGATAATGTGCGCATTTCGCAAAAAAAGTCCATTTTTAGAAAGAATCCTTAGCACATGGCCGTTGGTAAAAGTAGCAGTCAATAACAGTCCACACGGGCAGGCTATAATGAGAATCGCGGTGATGGCAGGCCAGATGCGCAACGCATCATTCATATACCAATAAAAGCCACTGGCGATGGCAATACCGAAAACAATCAGGGTAAAATTGCGCGCCAGCTTATGCACAAAAGAATCTTTATTCGTTCCTTTTTCCTGGTGCACATCTTCCAGGCCTTCGCTCCACATTTGCATCAGCCTGCTGGCAGAAGTCTCTTTCACCACGCTTAACTCAATAAGGCCATCCAACTGCCTTCCACCGGCATAAATGAGATCGCCCGGTTTCTTTTCTACCGGCAAAGATTCTCCGGTAACAAAACTATAATCAATGAGGCATTTCCCTTTGAGAAGGAGACTATCAGCAGGAACGAGTTCACTATTGTGGATCAACAGGTGATCGCCTGTTTTTAATTCAGTAAGGATCTTTGTTTCTGGTTCGTTGAGTTTGTTTAACACCCTTACCGCCATGGGAAAATAGTCGGTATAATCGCGGTCGAAAAACAAATATCGCTGCGTTCGTTCCTGCAACACCCGGCCCGCGAGCATAAAAAAAACAATACCCGACATGGCATCAAAAAAACCACTTCCGTCTAAGATGAAAACATCAGAAAGGCTGCGGATAAACGTAGCGCTAATAGCCAGCGCCACCGGCAAATCCACATTGAGCTGCCTTTGTCTCAAACCCATAAAAGCCGATTTGAAAAAAGGCATCGCACTGTAAAAAAACACCGGCAAGCTGAAGATAACATTGAGATAGCGGAATACACTTTGCAGGTATGGTTCGCGGACGGCAGCATCGGAAAAATATTCCGGAATACTGAACAGCATGATGTTACCAAAACAAAAACCCGCCACACCCAACCGGAAGACCAGGTCTCTTCCCGGTTTTGCTTTTTTCTTTTTGACGGCCTGGTTCAAAGTAATATATGGCTCATACCCGATCTTATCCAGCGTCTCTACGATTTGCCGTAGCGACGTTTTCTCTTCATTAAAAACGAGCCGTACCTCTTTTTTTAAGAATTGCACATCCGAGCGGACGACTCCATCACATACCTTATGAAAGTTTTCCAAAAGATAAATGCAGGAACTGCAATGGATGATGGGAATGTAGAAAGTGACATGCGCCTGGTTGCCTTCTTTGAAATGGATCAATTGATTCTGAACCTCCGGGGAATCGAGAAAAGCATATTTATCTACACGGGCCGTGGTGCGTAAACTGGCGCCTGCATTGGCATTTAACTGGTAATAATTGCATAACCCGGCATTGTTGAGTAATTGATAAACCGACAAACAGCCATTGCAGCAAAAATATTTTTCATCAAAGTACAGATCACGCCCGGGGCAATCTTCACCACAATGATAGCATGTTAATTCTTGTTCTTCACCGGGAAGAACGGGTTCTGTTATGGTTGCTGCTGTGTTCATTTTAAAACGCGCAAACCTACTTTGTACCCCATTGAACCATCATGATACCGGTCAGTTTTGAAAATGATCGTGGTCAGGAGGAGTCATTAATTATAGTAACAGGCTCTTTCTCATTCCACAACCTGCACATCAATTACTTTTTTGATAATGTCTTTAAAATCCTTATTCCAGGGTTGAGTTTCGTAAAACGTAATTTTTACCATACCGGGTTTAAGACCGGTAATTGCATAAACCGCTTTAAGCGGATCGCCCGGAGAAATTTGTTTTTGGCCGGTGGAGTCGTTGGGCAACCGCGTTATTTTTACAATCGAATCATTGTCTGTACGAAATAATAACTGCAAGCCTATTGCGCCCCTGCTTTGCAGTTCAACAGTAAAGGTTTCTGA
>JBQCFI010000096.1:0-2697 GCA_051959325.1 Ginsengibacter sp.
AACCGTAAAACTGAAGCGGACGTTGCGCTCCGAATATTGATCATTCGTAACGCAACGCCCCGATGGGCATAAACTTAGTTTGAAAAAAGATGACGGAGACGTACTGAGAAGGAGTGAATTAATAATATGCACCGTCCACTATCGTGAGACGTTGCTGAGAAGGACATGTACCAGGAAAAAGATAAAAACAATAATCATCCTTCTTAATGATTACGGTCAGACATTTTCATCCTACCTATTAATAATTTTATCTTTTTAACTAATACTTTTTATGAGAAAATTGCCTGCCTGTGCATTACTTCTCCGATTCCCTTTAAGAACAGGTATTTAAATACAATATCTCACTATGAAAAAGATGACCGTCAGGTTCTATATGGATTGGCGGGGAATGGTATTTCAACGGCAACTCGTGTTTAGGCGGGATGGTTATTGGACAAGGCCAGAATGGCCCCAGGTGGGTGCCCGGGGACTGGAAAAGAAACCATACTGAATGGTATGATAAGCCGGGCTATGGAGAAAATAATTGTAAAACTTCTATTATGAAAAAAGAAATCCCGAAGTTTGCTTTATTATGGCTGTTTATTATTTGTATTTCATCTACTCAACGGCCAGCTACTATTTTATCAGTACCCAAACAAGTTTGGAATAATGATACTATCCCGGTGAAAATTACGTTGGATAAA
Source organism: Ginsengibacter sp. (assembly GCA_051959325.1). Classification (GTDB taxonomy): domain Bacteria; phylum Bacteroidota; class Bacteroidia; order Chitinophagales; family Chitinophagaceae; genus Ginsengibacter. The sequence continues at coordinate 684 of JBQCFI010000096.1, forward strand.
ACGGTATTCAAGGATATGAATATTCTTTTTATAACCGACACAGCAGCCACGACTGAGGGAATAAAAGATGTTCTTGGCAAAGCGTATAGTGAAATAATGCAGTTTATTCAGCAAAACCAGTTACAGCCTTTAAAATTTATGGCATGGTATGGTTCCAGCCAGGCACCCTGGATAATGGACATCGCTGTCGAAGTTAATAAACCACCTGGACCAGCCAGTGGGCGCATTCATGCTAAGGTACAGCCCGGAGGTGAAGTATTGATTGCACATATCCTTGGGCCGTATGACCAGGTAGGGCAGGCATATACTGCTATCGGAAAATGGATGAATGAAAACCATCGCGAGGCAAAAAGTGCGCCGTTCGAAGTATATATAAATGATCCTGCTTCGGTAAAAGACCCTTCTGAAATTCAAACAGATGTTTATCAGCCACTGGAATCAATTAATAATTAAACTCATTTTATGAAAAAGATCGCTTCTGTGATTATCGCATCGGTACTTACGATACATGCCTTTTCCTTTCGTTTGGAATATGGTAACAATGTGGTAATCGCCCGGCCGGTATATGAAGATCTGTATATTTCTGCAGGTTCAGTAACTATAAATGCTCCTGTTTTTGGAGATTTGATATGTACAGGTGGAACTATCGATATTAATGATTCTGTAAGTGGTGATATCATAGTTGCAGGAGGCACTGTCACTTTTAACGGTAATGTGGGGGACGACATTCGTTGCGCAGGGGGAAGGTTGTATGTACAAAAAAACATAGTTGGCGACCTGGTAATTGCAGGAGGGCAGGTTACTGTTAACAGGGATGTTGTTATAGGCGGTGGGTTGTTGATGGGTGGCGGCGATATTACTTTTAATGGTACCGTCAACAAGTCTGTAAAGGCTGGTTTCGGAAGCCTTGTTTTTAATGGTCGTGCCGAAAAAGACATAGATGTGAGAGGCGGAGACCTGCAAATGAATGGTACTGTAATGGGGCCGGCAGTTATCGCGGCCAATAAGATCACAATAGGCAACGATGCTTCCTTCAATAATAACGTTCGTTATTGGAACAACAAGGGGTCAGTGGATTTCGGGCAATCCATAAAAAACGGGAAAGCCATATATGATCCTTCACTAAAAATTGCTACAGGTCGCTGGTATTACCTTGGGGGTTTGTCGGTATTGGGATTGCTATGGTATATCGGTATGGCATTGTTGATGATTGCTATCATTCAGTATTTGTTTAATGCTACCATGCAAAAAGCAGGAGATACCGTTTTCAATAAAACTTTAAAATCATCAGGATTTGGTTTGCTCTTTTTTATCGCCGTACCTATCGCCGCTATCATAGCTTTTATAACAGTCATAGGTGTACCGCTGGGCTTACTGTTGCTGTTTAATTATATAATACTCATCCTGCTGGCAACCGTCATTACTTCGCTGGTAGCTGCACATTGGATCAATAACCGCTTCAATTACCAATGGGGTTTTTGGAAGCTGGTATTTGCCGCATTGGGAATTTTTATTGTGCTTAAACTTATCAGCTCAATGCCTTTCATGGGATGGCTTATTGTATTGATTGCGACATGCGTGGCATTTGGCGCAATACTGCAGAATATTAACTGGAAAAGAAAACAGCAGGTTGAGTTAACAGCATAGTATTAAAAGGTGATGGGCTAATGCACGTGCTTTCTCCTTGGTCGGTATCCTCACCGACCGTCCCTGTTTTTGCATCTTTCTCCTTGGTCGATGTCCTCACCGGCCGTCTCTGTTTTTGCATCTTTCTCCTTGCTCGGTGTCCTCACCGACCGTCCTTGTTTCTGCATTTAAACAAATTTTCTCCTTGGTCGGTGTCCTCACCGACCGTCCTTGTTTTTGCATCTTTCTCCTTGGTCGATGTCCTCACCGACCGTCTCTGTTTCTGCATTTAAACAAATTGTATATCTTTCCTTAAAAATGATTTCACCTCATTATAATTATACCGGGCATCGTAACTCTTATACCGGGTTGAATGAAATTTATTTCT
>JBQCFI010000097.1:0-7556 GCA_051959325.1 Ginsengibacter sp.
GTCTCCGGCAACTGAATAAATCTTTTTAGATAAATAAAAGCCGGTCCGGATGTTTAATTTTTTAGAAATATCATAACTCAATCCTGCCCCGTAAGCAAGGGTTACTTTGCCGATCGAATTGTGATAAACATCACTGATATCAGGCCCTGCAGAAACATTCACTCCAAAATGATTTGCAAATCCGCCATTGGAATTTCTTGCTTTTTTACGATTATTCATACCGGCGTGTGGTTCAGTTTTCGCGATATTGTTTTTTGCAATTGTTTCCTGCTGAGGCAAGGATTTATCTTGCTCAACTTCATTCTGTTTTGGAAGTGATGGACTATTATTTTTGTTTGCTTCAATTGTCTTTGTTGAATTAGAAGGCTCCTCTGATGTTATTTCCTGGGGATTGCTTGTGTTTTGTTTCGATGGCTGCTCATTCTCAAAAACAGGAATCGTATTCTGTTCGTCTTGAACTCCGGAAGACTTTATTGAGGTTGTTTTTTCTGATTTTTCTACAATAGAATTTGTGTTATTCTTTTCAATATTATTCTTTGCATTTGAAATCGTTCCGGAGGCATTCGTAGTTACCAAAGAAGGCTGAGCCGTGTTGTTTTTAGAAACAGCAACAGAATTTGGTTCAACTGCTTTTTCTGTTTTGTTTTTTGACATGAGAATTTGAGGTGCTTCTGTTTTATTATTTTTAGAATTGAATAAAAATAAAAACAACAAGAAACCCATAAACACAATCAAGGGAATAAGGAAAAGGATCGGCCTTCTTTCTTTTTCCACCGGGAGATGTTCATCAAGCAACTGCTCCATCTTTTGCCACGCCGTATCGTCATACTCAGGGTGGTAGTGATCTGCAGCCTCTTTAATTCTTTTATCGTTTTCGTCATCCAACATTTTTTGCTATTAATATTTTATTTTCGTTTTTTAATATTTTTTGTAATTGTTGCCTCGCTTTATAAAGATTTGATTTGGAAGTTCCAATTGAAATGTGCAATTGCTCAGCGATTTCTTCATGGCTGAACCCATCAATGATAAACATATTCAAAACTGTTCTGTATGCGGGAGAAAGGTGTTGAATGGCACGGATGATCTCGTCATAAGAAATTCTATCATAAGCGCTCTCCTCATTTTGAGGAATATAAATAATTGACGTTTCAAGTTCAGCAGAAAAATAATGTTTGTTATTTTTCCTGCAATGGTCGATTGCAGTATAAATGAGGATCTTCCTGATCCAACCCTTAAAAGAATTTACTTCATCGGAATAGGAGGGAGTATAGCGATGAATTTCTTTAAAAACTTTCAGGAAGCTGTCATTAAATATTTCTATCGCATCTTCTTTTCGTTTTGTGTACCTGTCGCATATAGCCATGCCGTAACTGTAGAAAGAGTTATATATCTTTTTTTGACTCTCTCTCCGGTTCAGAGTACAGCCCCTGATGTGTTCGTTTAATTCTTTTGCAGATAACAAATCCATTTGTTTACAATTGACAAATCGGAATTATCGGAATAATGGTTGCCTGGCTAAAAAAATAATCTTTTCTCTTTAAGAAATCTCATAAATCGCTTCAAACTTTTCATAGTAAAGCTAACAAATGCAAAGCTGAAAATAAAAAAAATGAATTGACAAAACAGGTAAGCCATTTTCTAAAAAGATAAGAACATGAATTTGCAAAAACAGCAAAGCAACTTTTAAAGCGGATTCTTATTTTGTATTTTTAATAACGGTCAATTAAAACTTCTCGGTAGAGATAAAATATATTTGTTTTTAAATAATCCGGTAAATTTACCAGGCAATTTCAAGCAATAATTTACCAACATGAGCAAATTTTCCTTCCACAATTCTTTACGCATCTTAATCGTTTTTTCTTTATTCTTATTTGCATCCTGCAAATCAACCCGGGTTTTTAAATCAACTGTTACTACAGAAGATAATTACCACAGCAGCTATGATGATACGACTTTAACGCCTGACAACAGCTCCATCCTGATGCCGTACAACCGGTTTATCGACCCGGCCGGAACTGTTATTCGTTTTGGTGATGGCTCGCTTGAAAATCACAGCCTCGATTGTGCTTTATTGCCCGGAGAAAAAATACTGGTTGTGGAAGACAGGTATGGTCTCGCTTTTATAAATGTAAAAGAAAATACACTGGTAAGCCACCTGGATTATGATGGAACTTATAATGGTTTTATGAGTACGTATTCCGGCATAAAGGTTTTTGAAGATAAAGATGGAATAAAGATATTTTGGGGCGCCGCAAATCCGAGGACGAGGATCTCGTCTATTATGGAAGCATCCTGGGATGGAAAGAAAGCTGAAATTAAAAATGCAATTCCTTTTGATGCGCTTGCTCCTGCACCGATGTCTTTGCCAAACGATATCGCACTGAATATCGAAGGTGGCGACACATATTTGTACGTGGTTTTAAATGGAAATAACCAGCTTGTAAAAGTGAGGCTAAGCGACAATAAAATAATTTGGGAAACGCCAACCGGGATGGCTCCTTTTGGAATTGCATTAACAGCAACAAAAGCGTACGTGAGCAATTGGGCCGGTTCCGTCCCTGTTAATAATGGAGGGGAAACAGCCGGTATTCCTTACGCAAACGTTTATATTGATCCTAAAACAGGCGCTACTTCGTCAGGCACCGTCAGTATTATTGATTTGAACACCGGGCAAGTAACCGGTGAAGTTGACGTGGGATTGCATCCGAATGCCATCATCTCCGCTAAAGACAAGAAATATATTTATGTGGCAAATGGAAACAGCGATAATGTTTCAGTGATAAATACCGGTACAAATAAAGTCGTTGATTCTATTTCTGTCAGCCTTTTTGGATCCACAAGCCAATTAATTGGCGATTCACCAAACGGGCTTGCTATTAATGATGACGGTAATACTTTGTATGTTTCCAACGGTATGGATAATGCCGTTGCTGTAATAACGCTTGGTGAAAATTCTTCTGCGACCGGTAAAGGAATTTCTACAGTAAAAGGTTTTATTCCGACGGAAGCATATCCTGCGGGGCTTGCATTGAGTAAAAGTAAACTCTACGTTGCTAACCTGGAAGGAGAGGGAGCGAGGGTGAAAACGAGGGCATACAACAGCCATGACCAGGAAGCAACATTCTCGATTATTTCTTTGCCTGCTGACAAGGTTTTGAATTCATATACCAAGAGGGTACAAGCGGCCAACTTAATGTTTCGTACAAAAATTGATAGCCTTTTACCAAGGACAGGAATTGCTGCAAAACCAGTACCTGAAAGGATCGGCGAGCCATCCGTATTTAAACATGTGGTTTACATCATCAAAGAAAACAGAACGTATGACCAGGTTTTAGGAGATATGAAGGAAGGCAATGGCGATTCATCTTTATGTATTTTCGGAAGCACTGTAACCCCTAATGAACATAAGCTGGCAAAAGAATATTTGCTATTGGATAATTACTATGCGTCGGGGAAATCATCAGCCGAAGGCCATTCATGGACGGACGCCGCTATCGTTACTGATTATGTGGAGAAAAATGTAAGAGCCTGGTTTCGAAGTTATCCCCACGTATTGGCGGATGCGCTTGTTTATAATAAAAAAGGATTTATCTGGAATAATGCTTTGGATCATGGAAAAACAGTGAGAATTTATGGAGAAGCGTGTACTCCGCTGTTCAGCAGGGATTTGAACTGGACAAAAAATTACCAATCCTATCTCGATGGCAAAAAAATAGAGTTTACAAATACCAGCACTATTTCGCGGGTAAGGCCCATCATGTCGGCCGATTATCCTTGTTATGATGGCCATATTTTTCCTGACCAGCTTCGCGCAGATGCTTTTATCAAAGAATTGAATCAAATTGAAAAAGAACCCGGCGATCAGTTACCGCAACTGATGATCATGGCCCTTCCGCTGGATCATACTTCCGGAATGGCTGCCGGCTTTCCAACGCCACGGGCAATGGTTGCAGATAATGACCTGGCACTCGGCCGGATCATTGAAGCACTCACTAAAAGCCGTTTCTGGGATTCAACAGTGGTATTTATTACCGAAGATGATTCACAGGATGGATGGGATCATGTTTCTGCTTATCGTACTACCGGGTTTGTGATCAGCGCTTATTCTCATTTGCAAAAGACCGTGCACACCAATTATAATCAAACCTGTGTCGTTCGCACTATTGAACAAATCCTCGGCTTGCCTCCAATGAATGTGATGGATGCAACTGCTTTACCGATGTTTAATTGTTTCTCGGGCAAACCGAACAAACAAACGTATTCTTTTGAAAAAAACATCATTCCATTAAATGAAATGAATAAAAGCGCGGTTTCATTATCCGGCAAAGCAAAAAAGTTTACCCTGCTATCATCCTTGCCTGAATTTGATCATATTGATGGTGGAAATGATGACCTTCTCAACCGGATATTGTGGTTTGCTTCCAAAGGAAATACACCGTATCCCAAACACATGACCGTTTCTAAAAAAGAAAGAAAGGGTGGGGATGATGATTGAAATGGAGTGAAGGCAAGTTCAATATGGCCATAGGCTTTTACCCTATGCTTAGATATGCCGCCCCTTTAAGGCAGATTGAAAATTGTTGGATTTTAAGAGGTGACACCTTTCCAAAAAGGTGTCACCTCTTTAATCCAGGAGTAACTGAGTCCATCCCCTTCGTGTACTTCAATTCTTTGTCCCTTCGTCCGAAAATGCTTTTTTTCACACGAAGGCCCGGTGGGCGCAAAGTTTCTCAAAGGATTGTGGTCGTGGGCACCAACCGCGAAAAAATGAACAGTGGCACCGAACAAAATGCAAGCTCAACCCTATCAGCTGATTCATCAAAAAACCTTATTATCTTAGTAATAGATCGTCTCAAACTTAACCCACCTTATTAGCTTATTTAAAAGATTTGACAACGTTTGACAACTTGTCAAATTTGAAGTTCAGATGGGCCGCCCCTTCACGGCTCGCCACCTGGTAAGGTGGATTTAATAATGGTACATTTTTCCACTAAGGTTTCAACACTTCTATTTTAATCCTTTTCAATATTTAATAAAGCCATCAGGTTTCAAAAACCTGATCACCTTTGCGATTCATTAATTGTAGCATGGCAAAACACATGATAGAATCATTCCATTATTTTTACTAAAACACCCAAGGAACACCTTCCATATACCTGCGAGCTACCTGCTACCTACCTGAGAGCAATAAACTGTATTGTTCATGCGTTAAATAACGCACAGGTAACGCACCGGGGCGTTCGCAGGTACGAAGCGTTCAGCCTGCAGGTATATAGAAAAGGGTAAACAACTAAATCAACATATCATGGCTAAAGTAACAGACGTATTTTTAAATGGCACTATCGGAAATGTGGTGTTTTACCGCCGCATGGGAACGCAGTGCGCCCGGTCGAGGGCATTGAATGTAAAGCAATCGGCGGCAACGAAAATAAGAGCATGCAGGGCAGAATAGCCAACGAATAAATATCCTCTTTTTATATTTCAACAGAAAGCTTATCTTGTCGTTCGATTACTAAACGTGATCCTGCATTTCCAAAACTGCCTGCTGTAAGTCAGACATGGCGAAGCAGTTTATCAAAATCTAAACAATAAAATACCATTACTTATGAGAGGTCTCAACAGGGTAACATTGATAGGCAATTGCGGCAAAGAGCCGGAATATAAGCAACTGGAAGATGGAACGCCTGTAGCAAAAATAGCGCTGGCCACCACAGAAATCTTCCGATTGAAAACTGGCGAAACGCAATCACGTACTGACTGGCACACCATTATTTTATGGCGCGGCCTGGCAGGGCTTGCCAAAGAATATGTAAGAAAAGGAAGCCTGCTGTATGTAGAAGGCAAATTGCGCAACCGGCAATATGATGATAAAGACGGTGCGAAAAAGTATGTAACAGAGATCGTGGCAGAACAGGTGATATTGCTGGATAAAAAAACAAAGGCGCCGGAAAACACCGATGACATGGAAAATGAAAAGCCTTTGCCTTTTTGAATGAGGGTTGAACGAGTGTTGCCAACCTTCCAAAGGTTGGCAACCCTGAAATAACGATAAACTATATCAGATGGAAACAGTAATTTTAAAACCATTGCACCATCGGGGGCAGGAGTGTATTGGAATTTACTTTGAAAAAGATGCGATACTACAAAAAGCAATTCAAAAGGATGCAGGGGCAAAATGGAGCAAAAGCAATGTCTGTTGGTATGTGCAATGCACGGGCGAAAATTATATACTTTTAAAAACAGCTTTAGAAAATAAAGCACGATTAGAAACAGATGAATTGAAAAAATTTCTTTTGGAAAAGAGAAAAAATAATCCGTCCAAGCATTCATCATTTCAAAAAAAATCTACTTCTGAAACGGGAATAAAAAGAAATCCGCCGAACCCTTCAAGGGCATCCGTGGAGAGTAAATTGACTCACACCCTAAGCAAAGAAAACAGGCATGCTTTACAGGAATTTGACCGGCATCTGGCATTGAAAGCTTATAGCCAAAGCACAATCCGTACGTATGACAATGAATTCCGCCAGTTTCTACAGACCATAAAAGACGTTCCAGCTTTGGAATTTAGTGTTTCCAGGTTGAAAGATTATTTTGAATATTGCTTTTCCAAATTACATTTAAGTGAGAATACGCTGCACAGCCGGATTAATGCGCTGAAATTCTATTATGAGCAGGTACTTGGCAGGGAAAAGTTTTTTTGGGAAATACCAAGGCCGAAGAAACCTCATCAGCTACCTAAAGTTCTGAGTGAAAATGAAATAGGCAAAATGTTCAATGCGATTGTTAATATAAAGCACAAAGCTATTTTATTTACTGCATATAGTGCAGGATTAAGAGTGAGTGAAGTAATTAATCTAAAAATAAAAGATGTGGACAGCGACCGGATGCAATTGTTCATCGAAAGAGCTAAGGGAAAGAAGGATCGTTATGTGGGGTTGGGAATTTTATTATTCGATGTATTGAGAGCCTACTTAAAAAGCTGTCACCCAATGCCGTTAAAATATGTTTTTGAAAATCCTCAAAAGCCGGGCGAGCCGTACAGTATAAGAAGCGCGCAACAAATATTTTATGATGCAAAAGCAAAAGCCAGGATAAATAAGGAGGTAGGCATTCATAGCTTGCGCCATAGTTTTGCTACTCATTTATTAGAAAAAGGAATAGATATCAGGTATATTAAGGATTTATTAGGGCACCTAAGCATCAAAACGACAGAGAAATATTTGCATGTAAAAAAAGAAACTTTAATAAATATTCCGAATGTTTTGGATGAACTAAATAAAAATATAACTTTGGACTGGTAATCCGAACTACCGGATGGCTTTACGCAACTCAACAATACAAAAAACGAAGCTTATGACTATTGAGAATGAAGAAGTTGTAAAAATTAGAGTTGCGTATAATTACATAAATGCAAACGTTGCCTGCAATGCCATTTAAGACACTATGCTGATAAAATTTAAACGAGAAGACTGCTTAAAAGACTTTCCAAACTTTCCCTTAAGACACTATGACGAAGTTTCTGCCGAGGAAGAGTACTATTATCCAGAGGTATTTGC
>JBQCFI010000098.1:0-5887 GCA_051959325.1 Ginsengibacter sp.
GCTTTGTACATAATCAACCGCATCTTTAAAATGCTGTTGACTGCGTTTCCACTGACCGCATTGAACCACCTTATTATATCGTTGCTGCGCTGCCACCATTGCACGGCATTCGCCAATAGAATTACCAACCGGTTTTTCACAATAAACATCTTTGCCGGCCGCACACGCATCTGTCATAATTAATGCGTGCCAGTGATCGGGTGTTCCGATCACCACTGCATCTACATTTTTATCATCCAGAAGTTGCCTGTAATCGCCATAAGTTTTCACCTTCGACGCATCTTTATTCATTTTGGCCAGATCTTTCAATCTTTTGTCAATCACATTTTTGTCCACATCACAAATGGCAACGAGATTTACACCGGGGATTTTTAACGCCGAGGTTACATCAGCCCAACCCATTCCATTTACACCGATCGCGCCGATATTCAGTTGATCGCTGGGAGCAACACGGTTCTTAAAAATCGCAAAAACAGGATTTTCCAAAGAGGAGGCGAGGAGGGTGCCTCCCAACATTACTGCCGAGTTTTGTAAAAATTTTCTACGTGAATTCATGGTATTTATTTAAAGTGAAAGGTTCGTGTGTTAGTGCAATGATTGTATAAATATATGAACAAACCTTAAATAAAACCAGGCTATATTGATAATTTGTTGAATTGCTGGGGAAGGTTCAACTGCGGATATGGAAGCTTCAACCCTGCACATTATATTTGCACCTTTCTCAAAAAAAACTGTTTAATCATGAAAAAATTTATTCCTGTATTTATTTCCCTTTGGCTCATTTCGGGTATCGCAGTTTCCCAGGTCACGGATGGTTGGAAGTATGCGCAAACCATTGCAGAAACCGGGCTTAAAAAACAATTGACGATCGTCGCCTCTGCAGAAATGGAAGGCCGGGAAACCGGTACGGAAGGACAAAGGAAAGCCGCGGCTTATATCGAAAGCCAGTTCAAAGAAATCGGTTTACAATCACCCGCTTCTTTAAACGGATACCAGCAATTTTATCCTTTGTTGAAAGACACCATTGTGCCTAAAAACTTTAAAGCAGGAAAGAAGAACTTTGTTTATGGATCGGACTATATCCTTCAACCCGGCAGCGGCAAAGAAGATGCATTCAAAGCAAAAGAAATTGTTTTTGCCGGCTATGGCATCCAGGACAAGAATTACGACGATTATGCCGGAAAAGATGTTAAGGGAAAAGTGGTGCTGATCCTGAATGGAGAGCCGGAAGTGAATAGGAAATATCTTGTAAGCGGAACAGAAAGGCGTTCCAACTGGGGATTCAGCGCTACCCGAAAAGCAGTGGCGGCAAAGAAAATGGGCGCGGTAGCTGTTTTATATATCAATACAGCCTGGGATACGATCCCTGCCGCTGTTGCCGAAAGTTCAAGGAAAACCAATCTTTATTTTCCCCGCACCGGCGATGAACGCTTAGCCATTGTTACGCTCACTCCGTCTTCATTAAAACATATTTTGACTGAAAAGGAAGCAGAAAACATTCTGTCTGTTGCCAAAACAAAAAGCCCGCTCATTGATCTGAAAATTGACAAAAAGATCAAAACAAATCTCACCTTCAAAAAAACAACCACTGAAGTTGATGCAAGCAATGTGATCGGTTACATTGAAGGAACCGATAAAAAAGATGAGTACGTTTTTCTTACCGGCCATTATGATCACCTGGGAAAACGCGGCGATGTAATCTATTATGGTGCAGACGATGACGGAAGTGGAACGGTAAGCGTTATTGCAATGGCACAGGCTTTTGCAAAAGCCAAACAGGAAGGACACGGGCCAAGAAGAACCGTTGTCTTCATGACCGTTAGTGGCGAAGAAAAAGGTTTATGGGGTTCTGAATATTATTCTGAACATCCTGTTTTCCCATTGGACAAAACCACCGTTGACCTGAATACTGACATGGTTGGTCGTCTTGACCCAAACAGGAATTATGGCGATAGTACCAACTATGTGTATGTGATCGGAAATGATAAGTTGAGCTCTGATCTTGATCCGATTCATAAGGAAGCCAATAATAAATACACAAAGATGGAACTGGATTATAAGTTCAACGATCCAAAAGATCCGGAAAGGATTTACTTCCGCAGCGACCATTACAATTTTGCCAGGAAAGGCGTTCCGATCATTTTCTTTTTTGACGGCATTCATAAGGATTATCACAAACCAACCGACACCGTTGACAAAATTAATTTCGATGTAATGGAAAAAAGAGTGCGGTTTATTTTTATGACCGCCTGGGAAATCGCCAATCGCGAGGAAATGCTAAAACGCGATATTCCTTTGCCCACTGAAGTGAGATAAAAAGAACTTAAACGCAATTATAAAACCTCACAGCCTCCAAATCTGTGAGGTTTTTTTTAATCCAAACGCTTTAAAAGACATTTTAATTTTCGAAAAAAAGCGCTTAACACTTCACTGTTACTATAAAAAAAGACGAACCTCGCCGGTTGATCTTTTGAAAAAAAGCTTCACGATTTAGTCTTTATAATAAGTGATCTCTCTTTTGGTGATTTTTTTCGGTTTACCGTTTTCATCTATTTCGGTTCTTTCAGTCCAGTTTCCTTCTTTGTCATAAGCACCATACTTATATTTCGTTACTGTGTTTTTTGCTGTGTCTTTTGTTACCTCTTTTTCTGAAATTTCTATCGGATTATTCTTGTCATCAAGTTTCAATGTAGATGTATAAATAACTTTTCCAACACTATCTTTTGTTTCGTTTCCTGTAAAGATTTGCTTGTTGAAAGTGTTGGTCATCGTGCGGCTCAAAGTACTGTCAGCATTGTATTTTTTCATCCCGGTGAGCTGTGTGTAATCATTTTGAGAAAGGTCGGTATAATAACTCTTCAGTTTATTTGCCGAATCAAGCTCCTGCGCCGAAACATATTTTCCGTCCTGTGATTTTATCAAAATGGTTGAGGATAATTTACCATCGGTTGTCATTTTAACATCCTTCATCATCCCGTTTTCATGAGTAAATGTTTCGGATTTTTTATTGGGTGTTGCTTTATCATTGTTGCTGTATTCTGTGATCCAGCCGTTCTCATCATATTTGTTTACTACAACACAACAGGAATCCTGCCCCGCAATATTACCGCTGCTGTCCACTTTGTAGTCGGTTGCTACTACTTGCTGAACATGCCCATTCAGGTTGTCAGCGAGCACATCAGCATTTTTATTCAACTGATTCTTTTTTTCATTGCATGAAAAAATAAAGGCAATGCCTGCCAGAATAAGAATGATCCTTTTCATTTTGTTTTTGTTTAGATGTTTAAGTGAAAATTTTTTATGGAGATTCTCTTCGATTAGCAGATATATAAAAATAATACAAATCCTTTATAGTGAAAATTTTAATTTTTAAAATCAAACGCATTGCACAATACAATTAGCAAAGACAGATGCACTATAGAAGTGTAAAATATCAATCAACATTTTTAAAAAAACTGATCTTATTCAACACTGAAAATACAAAGTCGCATTATTTGTTCTTTTGCTGAAAAACGAATTTTACAATTTAGGTGGAATATTAAATCTATGTCATTTTAAAAACAAATTTGTGACTTAATAATGAGGAGAAATCTTCCAAATGCCGTAATTCCGGTCGTGTTGGTTTACTAAATAACCGGACAAACAATAATTGGCGGCCGGGGAAAGTCATTATAAATTTACAATCAGTTCTCCTCCTTGCCCCAAAGAAGTCTAAAGGAGATAATTTCTGAGAAGAGAGATTCCAATACAGATTTGATGCGCGTGTAAAAATTCATTGCCGGCTTTTAAAAGTCAAAGGGATTGTGATAAAAGAAGGCAACGCTAACCTCTTAAAGCAGTAAATAAATAAAACATATATGGAACGATCAGAAATTGCCGATCTGGCAAAAAAACTCCGGGACATCAAAGCGAGATGGACTCCCCGCGAAAATCCGATAAGCTTATTGGATAAAGATAAATTCAAAAGGATGCTGAATCCGGAACCGCCGCCTATAACACAGCTAAGTCATGTAGCAGAAGCGGCAGGTGCACCCGGCTTTGCCCCTTCAGTAGATTGGCGTAGTCACAATGGCAACCACGTCACCGCCATCAGGAACCAGTTTTCCTGCGGTTCGTGCGTTTCCTTTTGTACTGTTGCGGTACTAGAATCTATGGCGTCCATCGAAAAAAATCAATTACTGGATCTGTCAGAAGCAGATCAGCATTTTTGTTCATCGCATGGCGCCTCCTGCGGTGGTTGGAACGACAATGACGCCTTTAACCAGATCAAAAGCAGGGGCGTTTGCAGCGAGGCAAGTTTCCCTTATGCAACCGCTTTTCCAAATAATGATCAGGGATATTATTGGTATCACGATCCGCCCCCAAACCCGGTTTGTCACATTGCACCCAATAGAAATGAAAGCGTGGTAAAGCTGACCAATATTCACAATATGGCGCACGATCAGGCGGCTATAAAAAGCTATCTGACCAACACAGGCCCGGTTTCCTGCTCAATAGCCGTATATGATGATTTTCAAAGTTATGGCAGTGGCGTCTATCATCATGTCAGCGGCAACCTCGAAGGTTATCATTGCATCGAAGTAATTGGTTATAATGAAGCAGGGCAATATTGGATCTGTAAAAACTCATGGGGCACAAGCTGGGGCTTGTCAGGATTTATCAATATCGCATACGGTGAGATCGGTATTGACGATTATGATAAAATTGGGATAACAGGAGTGATCCTGCCTCCTCCTCCACATGGATGGTATGGGTATGAAACATTAGGCGGACTGCTTACTTCCACACCAAATGCAGTAAGCTTGAGCGAAAACCGGATAGATGTAGTGGGAAGAGGCACTGATTCCAGTGTGTATCATAAATGGTGGGATGGCAATTACTGGAATGGTTGGGAAAGTCTTGGCGGGCAAATTCATGGCGCACCGGCTATATGCTCGTGGGCGCAGGGAAGACTCGATATTTTTGCAATCGGCCTCAATCATCACCTTTACCACAAATGGTTCCAGGCAGGATGGAGCACCTGGGAAGATCTGGGAGGCCTTCTTTCTTCTGAACCAGCATGTGTCAGCTGGGGGCCAAACAGGATCGATATTTTTGCTGCCGGCATGGATTGCGCGATGTACCACCTGTGGTGGGATGGCGTATGGCATGGATGGGAAAATCTCGGTGGAATTATTACCACTGCGCCGGCGGTGAGTTCCTGGGCTTCGGGAAGGCTGGACTGTTTTGCCAGGGGCACCAATAATCACCTGTTTCATAAATGGTTTTCGGGTGGATGGAGCAATTGGGAAGACCTGGGAGACAATATGTATGGGAATCCTGGCGCGGTATCATGGAGTCCTAACAGGATAGATGTATTTTTCCCGTCACAAGGCAATTCCATGAATCACAAATGGTGGAACGGTAGCTCCTGGAGTGGCGTAGAAAATTTAGGGGGCTCCCTCTCATCCGGTGTGGGGGTCAGCAGCTGGAAGGCAGGCCGGCTGGATTGTTTTGTAGAAGGAACAGACTCTTCCATGTATCATAAATGGTATCAGTAATCACTCTTTTAAAGGTTGGTGGTCTTTTGGATTGCCAGCCTTTTTGATTTTATTTTATTGCTTTGAAATATTTTATTCCCTTTGTAAAAATATCTTTATTGATCTTTACAATAACTGCATGCGATGCGACATACAGGCACCAAAGTGCTGCTTCAAAATCACTGTCAATGGAAAATTCAAATATAGAAACTAAAAGAATAAAGGTATCAGAAACCTTTACTGTTGAACTGCAAAGCAGGGGCGCAATAGGCTTGCAGTTATTATTTCGTACAGACAATGATTCGATTGTAAAAATAACGCGGTTGCCCAACGACTCCACCGGCCAAAAACAAATTTCTCCGGGCGAT
>JBQCFI010000099.1:0-2076 GCA_051959325.1 Ginsengibacter sp.
GGACAATGGATCGATCTGCAACCCTTGCATACGGAAGGCGAGGGGTTTTCAGAATACCCGGACCGGAAAGTGTATAAGCTGAACCAGCTGAACATCCCGCTGGGGCTCGGCGTAGCTTATTCAATTTCACCTAAATTTAATGTGCGACTGGAGTATATCAACCGGAAATTATTTACTGATTATCTTGATGATGTACACAGTACTTATATTGACCCCAGCCTGTTCAGTAAATACCTGAGCGGGAACCAACTTACTGACGCGCTTATTCTCAACAACCGGCGGCGGCCCGGTGTCCCGGATAATATCACAACAGCGAGGCCGGGAGGCAGGAGGGGTAATCCTAATAACAATGATTCTTATTTTACCATCAACGTAAAAGTAGGATTTGTGTTTGGAGGAGAAAATGGTTCATCAGGAGGTGGAAGCGGTTCCGGCCAATCTTCCAGGAAGTTATTAAGGCTGCAAAAGAGACAACTCTCGTGTCCAACGTTATTTTAAAATTCACCTTAAAGTTTTGTTGCTTTTATTAAACGTGTGGAATGCCAGCTTCATTCACTTTGTTTTGAATAACTTGTATTAGACCCAACGCTGCCGCCGTATATTAAAAAAAAGTATAAAAAAAAGTTTCCATTATTCAAAATCATTTTTATCTTTACACGCTTATCAGAGAAGTTGAAATTCTTTTTATAAATCCCATACCTTAAGATTTACCCGCATAGTTATCCTGTCCATACATTAACTGTTTTCGAATTCCTATTCCTGCGAACACCTTTCTTTTTTTAATTCGTCCCGATCCTCTGTAATGACCTGTTGCCTTTTTAACAACCGGAATAAAAAATTTTTATGAGGAGATTTTACTTATTAATATTTATTGTTTTTGGATTTATTTTAAGGAGTAGTGTTCAAACTTTAACAGCTAGCCCACCAACTCTGGATTTCGGTAGTGTTTGCGTTGGCTCTACTCCGGTACTTAAATTTACAATTAATGGAACTAGTTTAACCAACCAGGATATTTCTATTGCTGCATTACCGGGATTTACTTATTCTACCACTTCAACTGGAACATATTCAACTACTCTTACTTTAAGCCCATCAGGGGCATCGTACACACAAGACGTTTATGTGAAGTTTTCGCCGACAGCCGGTCAATCATATGATGGCTCCATATCCATAAGCGGTGGAGGAGCCGCCTCAATAAATGTTGCAGTTACCGCTAGCGGGTTGGCTAACCAGCCGGTTAGTGTAAGCCTGACAGCAACTGCAACAACCATTTGCGCTGGTACTTCTGTAACTTTTACCGCAGCGCCAACTAATGGTGGTACAAATCCTACTTTTCAGTGGCAAATGGCAGGAATAAATACCGGAGCACTTACCACAAGTAACTCTTTTACTACTGATACTTTTACTGTTGGAAAGGCTGTTACAGTCTTAATGACTTCTAATGATGCTTGTGCGACTCAAAATCCTGCCACTAGCAACCCAGTTGTTATGACAGTAAACCAGAATCCAATTGCAAATGCAGGCGCAGCGTTGGCAGCCATATGCCAGGGAGGAACCTCAGCACAAATGGGAGGTTCAGTATCGGGAGGGGCAACAGGAGGAACCTGGAGTGGCGGAGCAGGAACATGGACCAATGCGGGTAATCCTTCAACAGCAACTTATACAGCATCAGCAACAGAATCAGGCACCATAACTTTAACTTTAACTACCAGTGGAGGTTCATGTGGAACAACAACGGTTACTAAAACAATTACCGTAAATCCGAATCCAATTGCAAATGCAGGAGCAGCGTTATCAGCGATATGCCAGGGAGGAACGTCAGGACCAATGGGAGGCTCAGTATCAGGAGGAGCAACAGGGGGAACATGGAGTGGAGGAACAGGCACATGGACCAATGCCAGCAGTCCGTCGACAGCAACATATACAGCTTCAGCAACAGAATCAGGCGTCATAACTTTAACCTTAACTACGAGTGGCGGTTCATGTGGAACAACAACGGTTACTAAAACAATTACCGTAAATCCGAATCCAATTGCAAATGCAGGAGCAGCGTTATCAGCGATATGCCAGGGAGGA
>JBQCFI010000100.1:0-2187 GCA_051959325.1 Ginsengibacter sp.
TCTGACACTACGTCCGGATTCTGTTGTCCATTCTATTATTTATGACGAAAAGAAGGAGAAGGCCACAGGCGTACGAGTGATTGACGCACAAACAAAAAACGTTACTGAATATTTTGCAAAGATCATTTTTGTAAATGCAGCGGCATTGAACACAAATCTTATTTTATTAAATTCAATTTCCTCCCGTTTTCCAAATGGATTAGGGAACGACCATGGTTTATTGGGCAAATATGTTGCCTTTCAAAATTATCGTGGTACGCTGTCTGCAAAGATAGACGGATTCCTGGATTCTTATTATTATGGCCGCCGCCCTTGCGCGGTCATGATGCCTAATTTCCGAAATGTACATAAACAGGAAACAGATTTTCTCCGTGGGTACATGGTATTTTTTAGCGCATATCGCTCGCGGGGAAATATAACAGGCCCCGAACAAATGGGAGAAGCATTTAAAGAAGCGAAATCGGAGGCAGGAAGTTGGCAGGTTTCTATGATGATGCAGGGAGAAACCATTCCAAAAGAAACAAATCAGGTAAGTTTAAGCAAAGATCAAAAAGATCAATGGGGAATACCATTATTGTCGATTTCGGTGGATTATGATGACAATGATGAAAAGTCACTAAAGGATTTTCTAACCCAGGGGGCCGAAATGCTTGATAAATCAGGATGTAAAGAAATTACTACCAACGATAGTAAGCAGGCTCCTGGCTTAGACATTCATGAAGTAGGAGGAGTAAGAATGGGTAAAGACCCAAAAACGTCCCTTTTAAATAAATGGAATCAGTTGCATGCCTGCCCGAACGTATTTATTACAGATGGCGCGTGTATGACTTCTACGGGCACTCAAAATCCATCGATCACTTTTATGGCATTGACTGCGCGCGCTGCAACTTACGCGGTAAATGAGTTGAAAAAAGGGAATTTATAATGTGGGTAAAACGATCATGAATGGCAAACCTGATTAATCAAAACAATAATGCTTCTAAAAAAAATAACTATGAAAAATGAACAGAATGATATCAGGGTATTGATTATTGGTTGCGGAAATATGGGCACATCTCATGCTTTTGCGTACCAAGCTTTGCCGGGCTTTAAAATTTGTGGTATTGTATCCCGAGGAAACAGCAAAAATATCCTTAATGAAAAATTGGGTGGGCGGTTTCCGTTGTTTGACGATGTTGATGAAGCATTGAATGCAACAATGCCTGATGCAGTTTGTATCTCCACTTATCCGGATACACACGAGCGAATCGCGATTCAGGCGCTTGAACATGGATGCCATGTGTTCATCGAAAAACCATTGGCAGATTCGGTTGAAGGAGCGAAACGTGTAGCTGAAACGGCAAAAAAAATGAATAAGAAATTGGTGGTCGGATATATTTTGCGGCATCATCCTTCATGGGAAAGCTTTATCGGTTTGAGCCATCAGTTGGGCAAGCCTTTGGTAATGCGTATGAATTTGAACCAGCAAAGCCATGGAAACACCTGGGCTACGCATTTGAACCTGATGAAAAGCCTAAGTCCAATCGTAGATTGTGGCGTGCATTACCTGGATGTAATGTGCCAGATGACACAATCAAAACCGGTGCAGGTAAATGCCATCGGAGCACGTTTAACCGATGAAATTCCTGGAGGTAATTACAATTATGGCCATTTACAGATCCGCTTCGAAGATGGCTCAGTTGGCTGGTATGAAGCAGGATGGGGGCCGATGATCAGTGAAACCGCATTTTTTGTGAAAGATGTGATTGGTCCATTAGGATCTGTGTCCATTGTACCAAAAGAAAATAGTAAAGCCGGAAGTTCTGATTCTGTGGAGTCGCACTCCAGAACAGAAAGCCTTCTTTTTCATTCGGCCGCTTTAGACAATAATGGCCGGTTTGTGAAACCCGATGAAATTATAGATTTAAAAGATGAACCGGATCACCAGGAGCTATGTAATCGGGAGCAACGTTATTTTTTAAAAGCCATTGAGGAGGATATCGATCTTACAAATCACATTCAGGACGCCATCAATAGCTTGAGAATTGCATTTGCCTGCGACGAATCAGTACGAAGTGGTAAAGTAGTCTATCTCTGATGCTTTTGCTACTTCCCTTTTATCGAGGAATCGAATCGGATTAAAATAAAAAACTGATCAAAAGTTTGTTTACTGCAATTTGATAAATACTGTAAATAAATCTCTGTATT
>JBQCFI010000101.1:0-2359 GCA_051959325.1 Ginsengibacter sp.
AAGCAATGGAAAGCATTTCCGGAGCTTTTTTAAGCTGAGGCGCTGTTGGCGCACATAAATCATCAAACGGATACCACTCGAAACTGAAAAAATTAAACAAATGAATCGCTTCATGTTTTTTTAGGTAATTTAAAAAAAGACCCGTCCAGTCTGATTCTGAGAAAGTAGCACTATCATCTGGAGTAAATGAAATGGCGGCAAATCCCGGGCCGCCCAATCTCATTGAAGAATCAAAATCCTTTATCTTATTTCCTAAATGATAATAAAGTGCCGCATAATCTTCAGGGGAAACCAACTGACCTTCGGGCTCCTCTCCCATTTCCAATTCATTCACCAAATAATGTTTCGCTTTTAAATATTTCAGCATCGCCATCACATTATCGGGCGTATCGTATAAAAGTGCCGCCGGCATCAGAACCGGTTGATTTGAAGTAAGTCCGCTTGCAAAAAAATGATCTATTCCGGCCTGTTCTATGTTCGGATCCAAATCTTTTGATGTGTGCCACGGATCGGTAGAAGAAACATAAACAGCACTTTGATCATGGTCTGCTGAATGATTAATGAAATCGGTAAATTTTCCATTTTCGTTCAAAAAACCAATGCTGATTTCTTTAATAGCAAAACCGAGTTTATCCCTGATATCATTAGATTTTTTTGCTGAAGTATAAGAACTTTCGCTCATTGAAATTCTTATAAAACGAACGCGCAATTCTTTTCCTGTAAGCCGGATTATTTTATTTTCTCCATCAATATTTTCGAAAGAATCTTTTGAAAAAGACCTCCAGATGTCCGGCTGAAAAGGATCAAAATAACCGGGATCTACATCATGCGCATAATCTACTTTAAACGCCAGTGCATAAGGATTGTCCCAATTGATTCGTAAGGCATTTACCGTACGTTTTTTACCAAGATCCACGACTACCCATTGTGGGTGAAGATGGTTAGATTCTCTTGTAAAATGTTTATCAAGATATGGATTACTTTTCCAAAAGGTGGTCGTATCGCCATCATCGATTCTTGAATAACTATCATTATTTGCCTGGTCAAATGTGTTGCCTCTTCGGGGCAACCGATAACCATTCGAAATTTGAATAGGCCCTTTACTTTCCGTATCAGAAATCCAATATCCCTGTTGTTTATTTCCCTCACTCCAAGTTCCTTCAGGATTCCAGTGCCATACTTCACCTGCCAATTCTGTTCTAAGTCGATAGCTCACGGGCTTTAAGCCAACCGTTTTCATTTCCTGAACATTTTGAGGATTAAGAATTTTTTGGATTCTGCCTTTTAATTGTCCGTCAAAATCTCCACCTACAGTTTTTGAAGGAATAAAAGAATTAGCCGGATCCCGAGGCGTATAGAGGATGCGAATTTTGTTTCTGGTATTCTGCGCTGTGACCGGTAAATAAGAACAAAGTACAATAAGAAAAAATGGAATTTTTATCAACGAAGATTTTAATGGTAACGGTTTTTCATTCTTCATATCTGGAAAAATATTCAATGCTGATTTCATTTTCTGATTTAAAATGCCAGAGGCGATGCAGAAAATGGTTTTGCACCAAAACTATGATAACAAATCTTTTTCTTTAGAAAAGAAATATTCTTAACAACTTTCTGAAAGGAAAAGATTTATTTTTCAACTTTCGTTGTATTTTTAATTTAATAAAAAAATATTGGAAATTTCACACGAGTATTTTATGAAACAAGCTCTGAAGGAGGCATACAGGGCTTTTGATGCGGATGAAGTGCCAATCGGGGCCGTGATTGTTATGAATGAAAAAATAATTGCGCGTGGTTTCAACCAGGTAGAAACTTTGAATGATTCTACCGCACATGCTGAAATCATCGCGCTTACTTCTGCCTTTAATTTTTTAGGATCAAAATATTTGCCGGATGCGACAATTTATGTCACGATTGAACCTTGTACTATGTGCTGTGGCGCTTTATATTGGAGCAAAATTGGCAAGTTAGTATATGGTGCATCTGATCCTAAACATGGCGGCCTTTCTTTAAATTCTGAAAAAAATAAAAAACTTTTACATCCAAAAACAGAAATCACAAAAAACGTTTTAGCAGATGATTGTGCGATGTTGCTAAAGGATTTTTTTAGGAAAAGAAGATAATTGATCAGCAAATATGACATTCTGCTAATTTCCTGATTGAGGGCATAAAATTTGTGCAACAATTTGCGATTTTTATTTCCGCAAAAAGGAAATAAAAGATTCTGTTCATGTTTTTGTAGCAGATACTCAGTAAATTTGAAATTATCAATAGATTACTCACTTTTAAAATTTAATATTATGGCATTTACACTTCCCCCGCTTCCTTATGATTACGATGCGTTGGAGCCCCACATTGACAA
>JBQCFI010000102.1:0-3165 GCA_051959325.1 Ginsengibacter sp.
TATTTTCATTTGTGATAATCAATTCATCACTTTTGTTAACATTGAATTATCAAAACCAGCCGGTATATGATAAAATGAAAAGGTATTTTTGCTGCAATGCAAAAGCGTATAAATAAAAGCAAATTTTTTCTGAAAAGAAAAGTTTCAGCAGGTTTGCTGTTCATACTTGCATTTACGCTTTTGTTTGTTTCATGCCCCGTAAAAAAACTCGTGCTGAGGAATTTCACCTCGCATACTTCACCGGTCACAACAAACCCTGATAAGAATATCAATTCAGCCAACAATGCAAATTATGTTGCTGAGAATGAGAATTGTTCTTTTGCAAAAAACGCTGTTGTCACAACAGATTTAGTCCGCCATATTGATATAAACGCACCTGTGCATTTCCTAAACAACGCGAATGCCGCAGGATTTAAAATAAATTATTTTTTAAGTGGATTAAATGAAAATTCTCATTCGTTAACGGTCACTAAAATTTTATCTGTTCCTCTTTTTCTGCAACACCTGCGACTGCTTATTTGATTTTTATTTTATGATGTAACTTCTTATCAAATGCCATTTTCTTTTGGCAAAAACGTTTTATTCTGAAATAAAAAATCATCAGAAATGAATTTAAAAAGTATCATACCGATAATAAAAAAAAGATGGGCCAGCATACTCTTCTACGGCATTATTATTTTACTCATTTTTAGTCCGGGTGCGAAATCCTGGCTGCTGCAACAAGTAGTTTCAACAGGATTGCTGAAAGCAGAAATAAAAAATGGTGCTAAAGATTTGCAGAATGCCGCAACTTTTTCCTTTATTGATGGCGAAGGCAAAACCAGTACAACGGCCGATTTGAAAGGAAAAGTAGTATTTATAAATTTCTGGGCATCGTGGTGTCCTCCCTGCCGTGCAGAAATGCCTTCCCTGGAAAATTTGTATCAAAAATTAAAAGATAACAGCAACTTTGTTTTTCTGTTTATCAATGAAGATGACGACAGAAGCAAAGGATTAAAGTACCTTGAAGCAAATGACTTTACCATTCCCTTTTACCAGGCTTCGGGAAATGTACCGGCTGAAATATTTAGTGGCAGTTTGCCAACTACAATTGTGCTGAATAAAAAAGGAAAAGTGGTTTTAAAACACAGCGGCATGGCCAGGTATGATACGCAAGATTTTATGAGCCAGTTGAAGGAATTGGAGTAATGTTGAAGGTTCAATCTTCAAGTAAAAAAATCAATAATTAAATTTAAAAAAGACAATTAAAGAATATGAAAATCAAAATAATCCCAATTATAATCTTAGCGTTTTTAACTTTTACTGCGTGTAAAAATACAAGCGATAAAAAAGATTCCGCGAAAATTGAAAATATGAAAGCTGTGCAGGCCGCTTATAAGACTAAATCTTACAGCTTACCATCCTTTAAATTACAGGCAGCAGATGGCAGCATCCTTAATCTTGAGGATTTAAAAGGAAAAAAAATTTTTGTAAACCTGTGGGCCACCTGGTGTCCGCCTTGCAGAGCAGAGATTCCATCAATTGAAAAACTTTACAAAAAAACCGACAAGGATAAAGTAGCTTTTGTGATGTTGTCTCTTGACGATAATTTCAATTCAGCAAAACGTTTTGCAAAAACAAAACACATGCAATTGCCCATTTATTACCCCGCAGAAAATTTGCCTTCGTTGTTTAACATCAATGGGATTCCTGCTACCTTTATTTTTAATGAAACAGGTGAATTGATCAAAACAAACATAGGAATGGACGATTACAACACAGCATCGTATGTTCAATTGCTTAAATAACAAAGCCAAAAAATCTTTCTAATAAAAAAAATTTCTTTTATGAATTTCAATCTTTCTAAAATACCGCAGCGTACACCACAGCCAAGGGATTTTGGCATCACGATGATCAGCGACAGAGGTTTGAACCTGGCCGAAACAGAAAATATGTTATCTGTTGCGGCCTCGCATATTGATATGGTAAAACTTGCATTCGGTACTGCAATCGTTACTCCTTTGCTACGCGAAAAAATTCAAATTTATAAGGCACACAATATCCCTGTGTTCTTCGGTGGGCTTTTGTTTGAAGCGTTTATTATTCGCAATCAATTTGATGATTATATTAAAATGCTCGATGATTTTGAGATAACTTTTACGGAAGTATCTGATGGAGATATAAATATTACCCACGAAAAAAAGTGTGAATATATTCGTACTCTTTCATCAAGGGGTACAGTGATCAGCGAAATCGGATCACAGGATAAGGATAAAGTAAAAGTGACGCCGCCATACAAATGGATAGAATTGATGAAAACCGAACTGGACGCAGGTTCCAGGTATGTGATAGCTGAAGCGAAAGAAACCGGTAATGTAGGTTTATACAGGAATGATGGCGAGGTTCGCGAAGGGCTTGTTCAGGAAATATTGACCAAAATTCCCTCCGAAAAAATAATTTGGGAAGCGCCCGAAAAAGATCAGCAATTGTATTTTATAAAACTACTGGGTTGCAATGCGAATCTGGGAAATATTTTGCCTAAAGAAATAATCCCGCTGGAAGCCATGCGCCTCGGATTGAGGGGCGATAGTTTTGATTTTTTCTTAGATGAAAAAAACTAAAAGGAAAAAAGCCATTCTGATATTTAGAAACGTATTTCGCTTTTTTCTTAAAAAATAGTAAGCCTTTCCTGTTGAAACAGGGAAGGCTTCTAATCGTTATTAGAGAAAAAGCTTGTTGCAGTAAAGAAAGAAATATGCGGTTTTTTTTTATTTCTGCAAACACAGTATTTTACTTACATCAAAATTTAAAAGAACATCCGACATTGATTGTGTAATCTGCAAACGCAGCATCTCCCGGGGGATAAACTCCGGTCAGTTTTGTTTGAATTTTATCGGCTACACTTTGGGTCCTGTCGCGTACAAGAGCTACCGGCACATAAGCATAAACATTTACCTTTTTGAAATTATAAGTCAATCCGGGCTCCAAAGAAATAATATAGCCTGGCCTTCTAAATCCCATGCTGCCGCCGATCAGGTCATGAACGGGTAAACATTCATCGCGAAGCCCAAGGGAAATGCTGAGAGCTTTTGCAGTAAAATTTGCACCAAGTCTTGCCATGTATTGATCAGGTACGCTCATCACGCTGCTGCCATTTTTAATGCTGGAAGCAGATGGTGTCCCTCC
>JBQCFI010000103.1:0-2132 GCA_051959325.1 Ginsengibacter sp.
AAAATTGGAATAATTGGTTGCCGTGGTATCCCGAATTTTTATGGAGGATTTGAAAAAATGGCTGAATGTATTTCGGTCGGATTAGTGAATAAAGGCCATGATGTGACCGTATATAATTCCCACAATCATCCTTATCAGCAAAAAGATTTTCACGGTGTTGAAATAAAACAGTGCTATGATCCGGAATACAAAATTGGAACCGCCGGTCAATTCATTTACGATTGGAATTGTATTCAACATGCAAGAAAGCAAAACCTTGACGTGTTGCTGTTTTTAGGTTACACAAGCAGTTCAGTCTGGGGAAGATTTTTTCCAAAAAAACCGGTCATCGTTTCTAACATGGATGGGCTTGAATGGAAAAGAAGTAAGTACAATCACATGACGCGACAGTTTTTGAAGCAGGCAGAAAAGTGGGCAGTAAAATACAGTCATTTCTACATTGCTGATTCAATTGTGATCCAAAATTATTTGCAAAAAAAATACAACATTCAATGCAAATATATTCCGTATGGCAGCGAGATTAGTTACCTCGACAATAATTCATTGCTTTCGTATTACCATATCTGCAAGAAGGAATATTTTTTGTTGATGGCGCGGATGGAACCAGAAAATAATATTGAAACAATTCTCGATGGTTTTAATAAAAGTTCCTCTGATAAAAAGTTCCTGGTGATTGGAAACACGAACAATTCTTTCGGACAAAAAATTCAGAAGAAATTTGAAACTGATAAACGAATTCTTTTTGCAGGAGCGATTTATGATAGCTCGATCACACATACTTTAAAATATTTTTCAAGCCTTTATTTTCACGGACATAGCGTTGGCGGCACAAATCCTTCTTTGCTGGAAGCGATGGGAAGCAGCTCATTGATTGCTGCGCATCAAAACGAATTTAACCTTTCAGTTTTGCAAAAAGATGCCTATTATTTTCAATCTTCAAAAGATGTGGAACAACTAATTGAATCTGTGAAACGTGATAAAAAAGAAGAACAAATGGTTCAAAATAATTTATTAAAAATAGAAAGGAAATACAACTGGGCAAGCATTATTGAGCAATACAACGATTTTATTATTGAATGTTTTTACCAACATCAAAAATGAAGAAACTATTTTTTATAAATGACACATTGGAAAACAAGATCAGCTACCTTCTGATCAGTTGTTTCCTCATTGCATTGCCGTTTCAACATTTTTTTAGTGAAGTCATACTCAGCTGTTTTGTGATCCATACATTGATTCATGTTAGAAAAAAAAATCTGCGGGCCCTGAAAAATAAAATGATTTGGATCATCGCTTCTATATTTTTCCTGAGTTTATTTACCATTAGTTACAGCAATTATGTTGCAGAAGGATTCAAAGAAACCGATCATCAACTCGCCATTTTATTGTTTCCGCTTTGTCTTTCGCTAACCAATTTAGACTTAGAAAAGTACAAAATTTCATTACTCAAAATCTTTGCTTTCACCTGCACCATCACCATTGTTTATTTATATTTCCATGCATTTAGGGTAATTCATTATTATCATTATTCGTGGTCAACGATTTTCAGCAAAGCGTTTCTCAATCAAAATTTTTCTTTGCCGATTGATTTACACCCTACTTATTTATCAATGTATGCAGCACTTTCGATGAGCACATTGCTTTATCTTTTTTTTCAAAAACCAGAACTTAAAAATGGAAAATATATTTTATTGATATTGATTCTTTTTGCAGGATTGATACAGCTTTCCTCACGCTCAGTTGTTATTGCGACTTGCATTATTATTCTAATAGCCGTGCCTACTCTGCTATTGCATGGTAAAAGAAGATGGCAATTTTCTATCGCTTCATTGCTGGGATTATTCTTTCTTTTTTTCGCGATTACAAACATTAACGCACTTAAGAAAAGATACATCAGCGACCTCAAAGATGATCTTAATAAAAACGCCGTAACCCCAGACCTGACTGAAACCCGGATGAAAAGATGGGGTCTTGAGTTGCAGTTAATCTCACATTATCCAATCGTTGGTCATGGCGGCGGATCTGAAAAATATGTTTTGAAAAAGAAATATTTTGAAAACAAATTTTATCGTTCTTACCTGGTTGAATTAAATGCACATAACCAGTATTTCAGTTTTTTGATAAAAGCGGGG
>JBQCFI010000104.1:0-23261 GCA_051959325.1 Ginsengibacter sp.
CCATGGCACCTGCCACTGCTTCAACGATCAAAGGCCTCACTCTCCAAAGCTTTCCCCATTCTTCTTTAGGCTTGTCAACTTCAAATACAAACAGTGAAATAATTATTAAACCGATAACCGCCCCTATTAATATAGATTTTAGCGGTGAAAACCGCTTCTGTGGCGGCTCTATGTGACTTTTCTCTTTCATGAGAATTAATTTCAAAAATCAGAAAGACTGTTTATAACCAAAACGATTTAGTTTAATCTTTAGGTGAAAAACACCATATAGAATCACTTTTCTTCAGCAATATTAAAAATGAAATTCAAAACATATCGTAAATTTTTCATCAGCCGGCAAACAAATAATGCTGTTTTTTATTTATTTTAATTTCATCAACTGTTGAATCGTGTCAGAAGTTCTTTGTTCCATAATAATTTCATCGTTTGCTTCATTCATTTTAAGATACTCCTTTGTATAATGCCGGAGTGTAAGAAGCATTAATCCTTTTTGAATATTTACATTAAAAAAAGACGAAGCAAGAATCGCCAGTTTCTCAGTTTTTTCAGCAACATCGTCTATACAAATCATCAGTGTTATCGCACCATTTTGTGTAAGGTTTGGCTTGATCCTTAACTCGTCCAATATTTCATGCAGCAAATTTACCGGCTTTGCTTCCGCAAATGAAAAATCAATTGTTTGTAAAGTAATCAGTGCCTGGTTTTGCTTAGTTATCATCATAACAGGTAAATGATGATTTTGCTTATTGCTGATAACGGTACCGGGTAAACGTAAATCCAAAAATGAACGCACAAATAACGGAATGTTTTTATTCTGCAGTGGTTTGATGGTTTTAGGATGAATGACCTTTGCACCGTAATAAGCCATCTCAATCACTTCTTTATAACTTAATTCTTCAATCGTTTTCGCATCCGGAAATTCTTTTGGATCCGCATTCATGACCCCATCCACATCTTTCCAGATCGTTACACTTTCCGCGTCTAACAGATCCGCAAAAATCGCGGCTGTATAATCGCTTCCTTCGCGTCCAAGTGTCGTACTTTCATTTTCATCCGTACTGCCAATAAATCCCTGTGTAATCACAAAATTATTTTGCTCGAATAAAGGAAGTAATTTTTCAGAAACAAACTTTTTTGAAACGTTCCAATCTACTTTTCCATCGCGAAATGTATCATCCGTCCTGATCAGATCTCTTACATCAATCCATTGATTCGGCAGTTTTTCTTCGTTCAAAAAATAAGAGATCAGGGTAGAAGAAAGCAATTCACCAACACAAACGATCTGATCATAATAATAGTTATAATCCTTTACAGGCTTGTCATGCAGCAACCATTCCACTTCTGTGAAAAAGTCATTTAGCTGATTGGTTGCTTTTTCCCAATGAAACGTTACCAGGTATTTTAATTGATTGAGATGATAATCTTTTATTTTTTGAAAAAGTTTTAAAGCATCTTCATTTCGTTGTTCATAGAAAGCATCTACTACTTTTTCCAGGCCGTTTGTCATCTTTCCCATTGCAGAAATTACAATAAGAATTTTTTCATCTTTATGAAAGTTAAGAATGTGAGCCAGGTTTTTTACTCTTTCATAGCTGTTGGTACTTGTGCCGCCAAATTTAAACACCTTCATTTAATCATATTTATCTTTCCTGACTTACTTAACAGGAAATGAGAAATGCAAAATAAGTAAATAAAAGTGAGTGAGGCAGTTTGAGAAAGTCATTTCGGTTGTCCTTGAAGATCTACATACGTTTATTAATGGTCCCGACCTGCTTTCGTGTTCCGACGCGCTTTACAAAAGCTGAACATTTTTCCTAAAACCATTTAATACTTTATCAGCGGGATCGAGTTCGGTGATCAAATAATCTATGGAATGAACGTCGCACACTTTCATCTTATGTTCTGAATTTAATTTTTCAGAAATACTGAGCACAGCGAGTTTTGAGGCGCTGTTCACCATTGTTTTTTTTACCTGGGCTACTTTCCAGTCCACTTCAGTAAGACCGGCTTTTAGATTTAAACCGTTCACTCCGAGGAAACACAGGTCAGCCCTGATTTGCATGAGTTCGCTTATTGGTTTTTCACCAACGGTTATTTGCGCGGAATTATCGATTTGTCCCCCCAATAAAATCACTGTCAGCAACGGACGTTCTGCAAGTTCCAAAGACATTAAGGGACTCACTGTAAAAAAAGTAGCTTCAATATTATCAGGGATCATGCGTACCATTTCAAGCATCGTAGTACCCGCTTCAGTAAATACTACCATGCCGTTTTGAATCAGTTCTACCGCTTTTTTTGCAATCACTCTTTTTTCATCCTGCGCATAAACAGAAGTTTGATGCACCGGGTAATGATAGGATTTGGAAAGAGCGCCGCCATGCACTTTAATGATTTCGCCGGCTTCTGCAAGTTCTGCAAGATCGCGCCTGATCGTATCTTCAGACACCTCCAGTTCTTTGCTTAAATGCGAAGACAAAACCTTGTTGTGTAAGTTGATTTGCTTTAAGATAAATGCATGCCGCTCATTTTTGAACATGCCGCCAGCTGATGATTCCATGTTTTAAATTTAGAGAAAGAATTTTATTTATTCTTTATTTTTTCAGAGAAAAATTTAAGCTTCAATTTTATTGGATTAATTTTTACTCAAAGAAAAACAAAAGAACACAGATCCAATTGTTGCAAACTTCAACAAAAAAAATAATTTGCGTTATTATGCCATTTTACCTAATTTAGTTTTTTAAAGCAGCTAAAACACGCAAAACTAAATTGTATGGCATTATTAGCATTCGACCTGGGCGGCACCAAACTAGCTACCGCTGTTTTTAATGAACAAGGAGAAATTTTATCAAAAGAAACTACTGCTTTAGACAAAAGGAAAGGTACTGAAGTCGGTGAATTGATTGTTCGCAATTTTCTCTCCATGCGTGAGGCTGCTTTGCTTACAGGAAATAAAATTGAATCCGTTGGCATTTGCGTTCCCGGTATTTACAGGCAGAAAACCGGAACCGTGTGGGCTCCGAATATTCCCGAATGGGACGATTACCCGCTTTTAGCAGAAATAAAAAAAGTAGCAGATGAAATTCCGGTGACTATCGACAGCGACAGAGCCTGCTATATTCTTGGCGAAGTATGGAAAGGAAATGCACAACAATGCCACGATGCGATTTTCCTGTCAGTAGGAACCGGTATTGGAGCAGGAATCCTAATCAATGGTACTGTGCTTCGCGGCTCACAGGATATTGCCGGGGCCATTGGATGGATGGCGCTCAACAAACCATTCAGCAATGATTATATTCAATGCGGCTGTTTTGAGCACTATACATCAGGAGAAGGAATTGCGAAACTTGCGCAGAAATTCATCAAGGAAAAAAGCGATTATTCCGGCGCATTAAAAAATAAAACGGCAGAAGAAATAAGTTGTCATGATGTATTTCATGCTTATGACAATGATGATGAGATAGCAAACAAAGTGATCAGAATATGTATTGAATATTGGGGAATGGCCACAGCAAACCTCGTCAGTTTGTTCAATCCTGAGAAGATCATTTTTGGCGGAGGAGTATTTGGCCCTGCTGTTTCCTTAATTCCAAACATAAAAGAAGAAGCAACCAAATGGGCTCAACCGATTAGCATAAAACAAGT
This sequence comes from Ginsengibacter sp., assembly GCA_051959325.1. Lineage (GTDB taxonomy): Bacteria > Bacteroidota > Bacteroidia > Chitinophagales > Chitinophagaceae > Ginsengibacter. The sequence continues at coordinate 3,643 of JBQCFI010000104.1, forward strand.
AAGTTTTGAAGCATCTGCCCTGGCAAGTGATGCAGGCGTTTATGGTGCCGCATTTTTAGCGCTTAAAAACCTTTCTCAAAAAAAATAAACTCTTTATATGTACAACAAAAGATTGGTTTTTTGGGCTGCCTGCATTGGAATTTTATTTTTTGGAATGGGCATTACCACGCTTGGATCTGTTAAACATGGCCTGGAGCAAAAATATTTATTGGATGAGATCGCCTCGGGGGAATTGTTTTCTATTTTGCCTTTTGGTATTTTGTTAGGCTCCTTGTTATTTGGACCTTTCTGTGATAAATACGGATACAAGCTGTTATTGTCGCTCACCTGCCTGAGTATGTTCATTGGCTTTGAAGGAATCGCTTATGCGCCTTCACATACTTTATTAAAAGTTGGAATTTTCTTATTCGGCCTTGGAGGAGGGGCTATCAACGGCGCTACCAGCGCATTGGTCTCAGATATCAGCGATAAAGATAAAGGTGCCAATCTTAGTTTGCTGGGCGTTTTCTTTGGTATCGGCGCGTTAGGAATGCCGCTGCTGCTTGGAATTCTGGAATCAAAATTTAATTACGAAGTGATTGTTTCTTTTGTTGGATTTTCTACGCTTGTTATCGGTATTTTTTATTTGCTGATCAAATTTCCACCGGCAAAACAGGCACAGGGTTTTCCGCTTTCCAAAGGCCTGTCATTATTAAAAGATTCTGTCTTAATTCTCATTGCGTTTTTCCTTTTTTGTCAAAGCGCTTTTGAAGCGATCATTAATAACTGGACAACAACTTTTCTTACTTCCGGCCTTGCAGTACCACAAAGTAAAGCGTTATATGCACTGTCTCTTTTTGTAGTTGGCATGACGGTTATGCGGCTTTTATTGGGAAGTGTTTTTAGAAATACCGAGTTAAAAAAATTGTGGATTGGCGCTTTTACATTAATGTTTTTGGGATTGCTTTTCCTCGCGATTGGTCACTATTTTTTCCTTTCGGTGGTTGGCTTGATTTTGCTGGGAGCGGGACTGGCAGGCGGTTTCCCGCTTATGCTTGGTTTGGTTGGCGACAGATATAAAGAACTTTCCGGAACTGCATTCAGTATTGTTTTTGTGATAGCGTTACTTGGCAACATGGTGATCAATTACACAATGGGAGTGATTGCCCAAACTTATGGAATCAGGCATTTGATAACAGTCGCTTTTATAGAACTGGTAGTAATGATCCTGTTGTGCTACAATATTTTATGAAAGAGAAAAGTTGAAGGTTCAAGTTTGAAAATTCAAAATTGATGATTCATTTCACCGGCCAAAATTTGAAGCAACAGCAAACAAAGAAATACTTCAGATTCTGATCAATAAAACAATAAAACAGCATAACAATATAACAAGGTAATAATACAACATCAAACCGATTTATTTAATAATTCAATAATTTAATAATTAATCTATGTTAGCAAAACAATGGTTGGAAAACACCCGCGGGATCATGTCAAAAATTGAAGAAACACAAATGGATAACATTAAAAAAGCTGCGGAAGTAATGGCTGATTCAATCGAAGCAAAACGCTGGGTTCATACGTTTGGATGTGGACATGCGACATTGCCGATTGAAGAAATGTATCCGCGTATTGGTGGCTTCGTTGGATTTCATCCGATGGTAGAATTGCCGCTTACTTTTTTTACCAACATCACCGGGCAAATGGGTGTTCATCAATTTATTTTCCTTGAAAGAGTGGAAGGATACGGAGTTGAAATTATGAAAGGTTACAATTTTGATCCCCGCGATACGATGTGGCTTTTCTCCCATTCAGGTATCAACAATGTAAATATTGATATTGCATTGGAAGCAAAAAAGAAAGGAATGAAAGTAGTGGTTTTTGGTTCAGCAGCTGAAGCAGAAGGCAAGAAGACAAGACATTCAAGCGGCAAAAATATTTTTGAGATCGCAGATATTGTTGTTGACACGCGTGCGCCGATCGAAGATGCGTCAGTTCCTTTAAAAAATCATGTAGATAAAATCGGGCCTGTTTCTACAATGGCTTTTATCACCTGTGTTTGGATGACGGTAACAACTGTTGCAGAAATTTTAGAAGAGCGTGGTGTAAAATTATACATTCATCCTTCACACAATGCACCTGGAGCAGGAGATTCAAAAGCAAGGCTGGATGAAGCTTTGGATGTTTATAAACAAAGAATAAAAGGTGTGTAAAAAGCAGCATTTGCAGAAGTAAATATTAGTACTAATTTCAACCACCCCTTATTACCTTTTGTTCAATTTTAAAGAAGGTAATAAGGCTTTTTTGCTTTAAACTTTTACTAAGGTTTAACTTGACTTCAATTAAACTATATCTGTTCATTTTAATTTTTTAAGAATTATGATAAAAGATTTTATATTTATAAAAAAGACAACTTCAAAAGGACGCGGTGTTTTTACCAAAGAAAGAATTGAAAAAGATACGGTAATTGAAGAATCTCCTGTCATCGTAATGCCGCCTGAAGACCGCATCAACATTGATAAAACGCTTTTGCATGATTATATTTTTGCGTGGGGCAAAGATGAAAAACAATGTTGCATGGCACTTGGATTTATCCCAATGTATAATCACAGCTATTCAAGCAACTGCGAGTATTTTATGGATTTTGAAGAAGAAATCATTCAGATCAAAACTGTTAGACAAATCGAAGCCGGACAAGAGTTAACCATCAACTATAACGGCGATTGGAATAATGAAAAGAGGGTTTGGTTTGATGTGAAAATCTGAAAAATGGTAATACAGTAGAGCCACAAATAAATTGAATCCTTATTTCTCAATTGCCACTACTATTCATTTCTTTAAGGCATATTATTTGTTGAAAATGCCAGTATGAATTGGGTTGATTTGGTGTTGATCATTATTGTTTTGCTTGCGGTGTGGACCGGCTGGAGAAATGGATTTATTATAGAAATTCTAGGACTGATCAATTGGCTTGGATGCCTCGTTTTGGCATTTCTTTTTTATCCTTATACTGCTTCGCTGCTTACAAAGATTTTTCCTTCGCTGGAATTATGGAAGTTACCGCTTGCTTTCATTATCACCGCAATTATTGCAAGAATTTTGATCGGTATCATCACACGAAAAATTGCGTTGACAACTTCTGCATACACCAATCAAACTTTGTTGAATAAATCACTTGGAATTATTCCGGGTTTTGTAAATGGAATCATCTTCGCGGCTATCATAGCCGCGCTGTTGCTGGCTTTGCCGCTGATGGACGGAATTAATTCAGCAGTAAGAAATAGCGTGATTGCCAACAAACTTTCTGTAAAAATGGAAACGGTTGATCAGAAATTATCTCCCGCTTTAAACAAAGCCATTTATCAAACATTAAACGATCTTACGATTCATACGAAGTCGGATGATTTTCTGAAACTTCCTTTTAAAATTACCGATGCCGTTGTAGATTCTTCCCTCGAAATGAAAATGATTGATCTGGTAAATAAAGACATAGCGGAGCATGTAATTTCTCCATTAATAAGAGATTAATAATTGACAAAAGTGGAACGCCAACATTCAAGGGATATGTTTGTTCGCGGATATTTTTCACATGTCACGCCAGATGGAAAAGATCCATTCGATAGAATGAAAGCGAATGATATTCATTTTATAACTGCCGGAGAAAATATCGCGCTGGCGCAAACCATCTCTATAGCTCAATATGGATTTATGCATTCACCCGGACATCGTGCGAACATTTTAAATCTTGCATTCGGTCATATCGGAATTGGAATATTAGACGGAGGAATTTTTGGATTGATGATCAGCCAGGAGTTTAAGAACTGATGATCCAGCATTCCAATTTTTGAATTCTGATGCTGATAAAAAAACTTCCCGACAGGTTTCCTGCCAGGAAGTTCTTGAATTAAGCAATTAAAATTGTAACGAATATTTTATCTCCATACCATATTGCCAAGGCTCACATAATGCCTTCCATTTGCAGCATTCTGCCAGATAGTATATTGAGTTGGATAATAAGTGTGATCGGGATCAAATTTTTGAGGCTGTGGAATGTCCTTTTGAATGGTGGCACCACTTTGAAGAGTTGCCAGGGTGATCATCGGCTCATCAAAAATTACATGACGAGCGTAGGTGCCATAAATAAAGGTGCTTGTAAAACCACCGCCATGCCATTCGGGGGAAGTTGGATCAAACCAGTGAGCGCCCATTTGAGGAACACCACCGGGAATGCGGACATACATAGGAGGCAGATAACCAGCAGGAATTGGTGCATCAAAACCGGAAGGATCCACTTCGTAAGGAGGAATAGCCATTTGGGCTGCGACAGAAATTTTGTAAAAATGGAAGTCGAAATGAGGAACATCATAAACGCCAACAGGTGGGTGACCGTGTACATTCCAATCTATAACGACGTGATCAAACGGAGTGACAGCCTTGGCCTTTTGATGTAGGGTAAGTGCCCAGGTAGCGGCAGCCAGATCATTGGGATCTTGTGGGAGATTGGAAAGCGCGCCATCAGTCATTTCAACTCCTATGGCTGTCGGTTTTCCATCATGAGAAATATTAACCCATGTTCTTACATGGCCGTTTCCCATCTGAACCTGGGGTCCGTAAAATGTATTCGATGTTTCGGATGGATCGGATTTCCTTTGCGAAATACTTGAAACATCGGGAACAACAATGTTTGCATTGTCAGTAGCAGCGAAGCTTTCAATTGATGGAGCGGTCCTTTTAAGATCTGTTTTTTTACACGAAACAAAAGTTATCATAAGTGCAACCGTGATAATACCAGGCATGTACAGCTTTGCAAAAAGCGATCTAAATTTTGATTTCATACTTTAATTTTTTGTTTTAATGAATTATTGTTTAATTAGTTTGCACGAGGGTACGAAAACCAAGGCCCATTTCTGCATGAGAATCGTCCACAACAACGTTTGTCTCGTTCCAGGCTTTTGAAAAATGATTTCATTCCCGTATAGTAATTTATTGACCAAAGAAATACCTGTAGCAAAAGCTAAATTGATTTCTTAAGAGGAGTCGCAATTCCAATAAAAACCTTGTTATCCCGGGAGTTGAAGTAAAGTATTGTTAGAAGGTTTTTTAATTGGGCAACTAAATTAATTATTTAATTTAGATTTCAGCAAAAAAGATACACCTCCAAGCCAGGAATTGACATAAAGCCACGTCAGTAAATAAAGAAATTAAGCATTTTTTCTTTTCCAAATACTGTTATTCTTTCGTGCAAAACCAATTTGAAGTGGACATTTAATCTAATCTTATCAACTTTAATAAGGTATTTCTTTCTGTTAGTAATTGATTTTGCTGCTATGTTCCCGATCAATCCGGATTCTTTACAAATCAAGCATCGGTGCTTCTGCTTTTATCGCATTTCAGCGAATTGCTTTTGATCCCTGAAACAGTGGTAAGAGATCGAAGGCAATTCCTTTTTGGTCATTTTTCTAACCATTTGAACGCTTTACTTTGCAGAAAGAAAAAACAGCGCTGTGCCCAAATTAGTTTACCAGGTTTATGTGATAGAACTATCCAAAAAGGTGTTTACTGAAAACATAAAATTCCGAAATGCCAATCCTCAATTCAACGGAGTGCTTGAGTGTCTTTATGTGGGTATGACGAGTAAGACTCCGGCAGAGCGGCTGCGTCAACATAAGACCGGCTACATCAATAAGAAAGGTTATAAGATATCTGCTAATATCGTGCAGAAATACGGAATCTATTTGCGCCCCAGCCTCTACGATCACATAAACTTAAAACAAATGAACCGGCAGGAAGCACTAAAGATGGAGGCAAAACTTGCGTGGGATCTGAGAAGACAAGGATACGCGGTTTGGTTTAATTAAACCGATGCTTTCAATACGCAGCTTTGGTAATTGAACCTTCCACCAATTCAGCTACCTGGTGGAAACCTTTAATTCCTACTCCCCCTTATTCCGATCTTCCTGCCAACCATGCAACCTTTGCCGGCGCCTTTGCTCATGCCCTCACTACCCTGTGTGGAACTAATGTTCATTTCGTTAACAGTACCTATAAGGACAGCAAATAATGATTGATGGTGACAGCGTGAATATGGGAACCTACAGTTATAACTCTTTTTATGAAATGGCAAACGATATTGCTATTTCGAGGGTTTACGGCGGCATTCTCACACGCCATGCTGTAGAAGAAGGCATTAAGCAGGGAATAAAAACAGCAGAAAACATTGATAGAAAAGTAAGATTTTTGAAATAGCTGGCAAACGGCTTTCTCCTTCTTCAATACTATTTCAACCAGGCAGAAGAGATTTGGCAACTTTTAAAAAGTTGTCAAATCTTTTATCGTTTAAAACCAATGTTTGATTACCTGGCGTCATCAATATTGTATTCACTTCTTAATGTTTTCAACAACTGATGATAAAATACCCAGGAGCATTTCTTGATCACGGGCCCTTTAAAATAAATTTAGGTAACCCCATATGTGGATTTATATCACGCTATTTGTGCTGTCACAGCCGGAAACACGATGTTGAAACAACTAAAAGAATTCCATTTAGTTTTGCAGCCAAAATAATAATAGATGCCGCGGCCTCCTGTCAATACACTTCCCAAACCTACTCTGAAGGAAAAGTTTGCTGCTCTGGGAAACCTTCCGCGGTTTTTTAAACTGGTTTGGGAAACCAATCACTGGTATGCCATTTTGGATATTTTGCTGCGGTTGATCCGCTCAGCTATTCCGGTAAGCATACTATATATCGGTAAGCTCATCATCGACCAGGTAATATTATTAAGCACGACGCACAGTACCAATCTGGGTGTTTTATGGAAACTGGTGCTGGCAGAACTTGCATTGGCAATTGTATCTGATGCCCTTGCCCGCGCCACTGCCCTGGTAGACAGTCTATTGGGCGATCTCTTTTCCAATCATACCTCTGTAAAGATCATGGAGCATGCGGCCACCCTGGATCTTGACCAGTTTGAAGACTCCGAATTTTATGACAAGCTCGAGCGTGCCAGGCAACAAACGATTGGACGAACGATTCTCTTATCGCAGCTGCTCAGCCAGGTACAGGATATTATTACCATGGCTTTTCTCCTGGTCGGATTGATGGCATTCAACGCCTGGTTAATTTTATTATTACTGGTGGCCATTGTTCCTGCCTTCCTTGGAGAATCGTATTTTAATGATAAGAGTTATGCTCTTACGCGTGGGCAGACTCCCGAGCGGCGTGAACTGGATTATATGCGTTACCTCGGAGCAAGTGATGAGACCGCGAAAGAAGTGAAACTTTTTAATCTTTCCGGCTTTTTGATTGACCGCTTCAAAATGCTTAGCAATAAATTTTATGATGACAACAAAAAACTTTCGGTAAAGCGGGCTTCGTGGGGAACCCTCTTTGCGTTGCTCGGCAGCCTTGGTTATTATGCCGCTTATGTCGTAATGATCATAAAAACAGTGGAAGGAGCTCTTACTGTTGGTACGCTTACCTTTCTCGCCGGTTCGTTCAGGCAGCTGAGAAGCCTGCTCGAAGGTATTTTATCACGGTTTACCAGTGTATCGCAGGGCGCCATTTACCTGCGTGATTTTTTTGATTTCTTTGAGATACAGCCAAAGATCAAGGCGGCGTCAAAGCCGGTCCCATTTCCAAATCCCATCCGGCACGGAATCACTTTTGAAAACGTTGGCTTTAAATATCATAACAGTGATAAATGGGCCAACCGGCATTTAAGTTTCACGTTGCATGCCGGCGAAAAGCTGGCGCTGGTAGGTGAAAATGGTGCGGGCAAAACAACCCTGGTAAAGCTGATGGCACGCCTCTACGACCCGGTTGAAGGGCGCATCCTGCTGGATGGCGTCGACCTGCGTGAATATGACATTATGGATCTGCGAAAAAATACCGGAATTATCTTCCAGGATTACCTCCGCTACCAGTTAAGTTTCGCCCAAAACATCGCCGTTGGTAATATTGACGAGCAGGACAACCGGCCTTTGATAAAAATGTCAGCGGAAAAAAGTTTGGCCAACCTGCTTGCCGATCGATTACCGCAAAAGTATGACCAGGCATTGGGCCGCCGTTTTAATAACGGCATAGAGCTAAGCGGCGGCGAATGGCAGAAAGTGGCCCTGGCAAGAGCTTATATGAAAGAGGCGCAAATACTCATACTTGATGAACCAACCAGTGCCTTGGACGCCAGGGCCGAATATTCGGTATTTCAGCGTTTTGCAGAGCTGAGCAAGGGCAAAACGGCCGTGCTTATTTCCCATCGTTTTTCAACCGTTCGCAGGGCCGACAGGATTCTTGAATTAGACACAGGACAGATCATCGAAATGGGCAGCCATGAAGAATTAATCAATAAGAACGGCCATTATGCAGAGCTATTTTTGCTGCAGGCGAAGGGGTACAAGTGATCAAATCACAGTTGGCCTGGCAATCGCTTTATATTATGTTGGGCCGATAGAGGTAACTGATAAACAAACCGGTAAAGTTTCCGATGTAGAACCGAGATTGATTCCCCGGTCTCTCCAATCCTTCTCACCTGCCCTCTTGCAGGCTTAAATACGTCACCCCATATCGTTCAACTTCTTGTTTGTATTTTTTCCGGACGCCACGTGTTGGTCCAAAGGCGGTTCATTACAGACAATATCATCAGCTTTCGTTTCGCCATATTTTTTCCTGAAATCGCGTGCTGCACCGCAAGAGCCAGGCAGGCGGATCGTTCCACACAGGCGAGTTTTCATTTTCCGTCCGGTTACCTAACCGACCAATCTTCATGTTACCCACCCATCCTCGCTTCCTGCAATACCGGTTCAAACAGTTCAACCGGGTTGCCGGAAGGATCATCAACAATGATTTGTTTGCCGCCAACTCCGCTGACGATGTTGTTGCGGAAATGCACTCCGGCATTTTGAAGCGCTTCTACCACAGCAGCTATATTGTCCACTTCAATTGCAAACCGGTTCCAACCGCCCGGCGTTTGTTGAATGCCACCAGGCATTGGCTGTCCTCCACCCGCGGCAGGATTGGGCGCACTCAAAACCAGTCGCAGGTCATTGCGGGATAGCATGGCAAATGGCGGAGCCGGATGCATCTCTAATTTAAAACCTAAATGTTTGGTGTAAAATTGAATCGCTTCATCCACATTCTTGACGATATAGCGAACCTGAACTTTAGCCATTCTCTTTATTTTAAAAAATGTAAACTAAAAACAAAGATTGCCTGCTTTATGGATTTCATAAGATCATTGCCCTTCCGTCAACCGCAACATTTCAACAGGTAATTCTATTCACAGCCCCCGGTTCTTCTTGTGTCAATCAAATACTGAATTTTTCATTTCCCATTGATGCGCACCAGCTGAAAAGAATCAGTGCCGCAGTGGCTGAATTTTCCTTTATAATAAAATTGATAAGGAGCCCAGACCATCGCCAGCGCTCCATCAATCCTTACCACATCAAACTTAATTCTTTCATCCAGGATATTTTTTTCCATCTTAGCAACCTGGGCTGCTAAATCACCAACCGCTTCAGTTTTAACTACAACTTTCCCGTTTTTTTCTATGATGGTTTGAAGAATGGCGCTGTCAGCAAAGCTTGAAACCAGCAGCGCCGAATCTGCATCTTTCATAGCAGTGAATAATTGATTCACCGCTGATCTTACAGAATCATCGGCTGATTGGGCTTGGATGCAATTGCAAAAAGCAAGACAGATGAGCAGGCAGAAAGATTTCATAGCATTGATTTTTTTTACAAATAAAATGACCAGGTTCGGTTAGGCCCTAACATAGTAATTTAAGATTTGCTGCCGCTTTTTTCTTTTTTGCTCTCTGCTATGTCAAATACCTTTTTTAGTATACGTTGTTTTTAATTTGGTAGAGTGACGTTATGCATTATTTTAATCAACCATTCACCATTTTCTTTGGTCATTGTCCAAACCATAATTCCTTTAAAGGCAAGTTTCGGCTTTCCGTCAGAGGATGTAGCACCGGATACTTCCCACTTTACATCTACTGCTGCTATATCTGGTTCCAGAAATCTAATCGTTGGTTCGAATAATTTATCATGCGCAGTCTGATAATACCGGGTAAAAGTGGCCTGGAAATATTTTTCAATTTCGTCACGTCCATGCAAAAGCTCTCCTAAGTAAGTTATATAGTCCCCATCCTCCGCCCAAAACCTTGCAGTTTCCTTTGCATCTTTTTGATTGAAAATGGTTTCAAATTTTGTAACTACCTTTTTTATCGCAATTTCATCGTGATTCTGTGCCCGCGAATTCAATACGACGCCAAAAGTTAGTGCGAAAGTAGCAAGTACAATCTTTTTCATGTAGTGTTGTTGAGAACCCTCTGATAAAATTAATGCTTTTTTGTTGGTTCTGTTCTTTCGTTACTCATTTGTCACATTGAGTTATCGGCGATACCAATAATTTTGCAATTGTTGGCCTGCTCGCTGTCCACATCAAACAGATCGCATATTAACCAACGGGAACCGCATATCAAAAAATTTTCAGTAGCTTACTGTTCCAAACTTTCAAACAATGAAAAAAATACTTACCGTCGCTGTTCTTCCTGTTGCTTTCTTTTTTTATGCACAGTCAACACAGGCCCAAAATTCATCTGCGCTTTTCAGGCACACGGTTATTATTACGTTTAAGCCTGCGGCCAGCGCCGATAGCATACACGCATTGGATAAGATTTATAGTACCCTTTCAAAAAACGCTGTGGTAAAAGGTTTTGAATGGGGCGTTAATATTTCTCCCCGGGATAGTAGTGTCGTAAAGCATATCTATGTTACTACGTTTGCCTCCAGGCAAGACTTAAATTTATACAGAAAGATGCCTTTGTATTCCAGCCTTTTTCCGCTTTCCCTTGCCATTGCAGATGATGTAAGCGTGGTAGATTATTGGGTGGAAAAATAAGCAGTAAATGAATAAATAATCCGGAATGTATTTTGAAACCGATCCACGCGAAACTAGAAAAGAGCAAGACTCTCACCCAGGTTTTGTTTGTGTTGTGTCGCTGTCACGTTGGTTAATTATCCGCAGCATTTCTTGTATTCTCCGTTCCGCTTCTGTTTTTGTAATACCATTATAATAGTCGTTTACAAATGGGTGATCAAAGCCTTTGTGCGGCACAATCTCTGGTCGATTACCTCCAGTTCGAGTAAAAACTGTTGTTGGAATACTATCTTCAGTAAAGTCATAACCAGGCAAGTCATTGCTTAACCAACCAAAATATTTTGCCTCGTAATTTTCATTCTTAAAATTGTCAGAATAATCTTGAAAACTCTTGTCACTTAATGAAACCCAAAGTCCATATTCAAGATCTTGGCAATAGTCTATCACTTTTTGGTCAGAGTACAACGAATAAATTTATCCGTGTGGTCGGCGTAGGTAATGATGCAAAAGTCTGTGCGAAGCTGCGCAATATTTTTTTTATCTTCTTCCGATAATGTTTCATAGTCTGTCGGGATACATAAACCAATGCCGGCCATTCTTCGTGTTCTTTCCCACAACAGCTACAAGTATATTTTATAGTTTCTGTCATAATTTTTTTCCGCCAAATTTTGCGATGCATTGTTCGTTTGAAATTAAACGGTCACAGATGCAAATTCTATTTTACTTTTTTTGGGGCGTCAGGATGTAAGTAAAAGGCTGTAGTCGGTAAGCTTTTACCGGCTGGTTAAACTGAATTGCATTCCTCCAGCTAGGACTATCTGCAATAACGCGCAAGGCATCATTATCCACGGTTTTATAACCTGAAGACTTTCTGATCTTCGGGGCAATTACGTTGCCACTCTCGTCAATAATAAATTCTACAACCACCGTCGCCGTTACCGGTTGATCTGCTTTTACTGTTAGATCTTTTGCTGCGTTTTTCGTAATGTACGACGCCCATGCTTTCAGCCCACCTTTAAACTCCGCTTCCTTTTCAAAGATGTAATTTTTTATTCTTTTTCCGGATTCATCATATCCTTCAGTAACCGGATCTGTTTTTCCATCCGGAAGATAGTAGCGCATTTGGAGTTGCCCATTGGGATAATAATGATATGAATATTTTGCATCGTGGTTCTGGTAAAACGAGGAATCTTGCAAATGGTCATTCTTAAAATACAACACCTGCAATCCAACAGGCAACTGCATCAAAGTATCTTCATAAGTAGATTTTCCGCGTACATTATTAGTACCGATGTCATACGATGTGACATGATAATAATTTCCGTCTTTTATAAAATCAGCATAAAATGCGGCTTTCCCCTTTACGGTTTCCGTCCAGTTGCCATCGTAATATTTAGTGATCTTAGTTTGCGCCTTTGCTGATGAAAAAGCAAAGAGAAGTAAGCAAAAAAATAATTTCATTGTAAATGATTTAAGCGCAATTAATTTTAGTAATAAATGAAAAACCTTCTTTGTTTAAGGAGATACATAAGCTTCCTCAGTTTGTGCATTACAAAAATGGAAAAAAATAAAATGGAAAACAACAAAGAGAATCGCTTTTTTAAAATAACGTGATATTTCCAGCCGATTGTTATTCCTTCGCGCGAAACTCAATGCAATACAAATACTTCCCTGTTCCCAGGCAATAAAAGTTTTGTAATAAATGGACCTTCATCAATTATTGCTTTTATATTTTTAGCCTGTTTCGGTATGTCAAAAACAAGCTGGGTTTCTAAACTCTCATGTAGCTCCAGTTTTACATCAATGGGAATCTGTTTGCCATCTACATTTTCAAGTGCTTGTTGTCCCTCGTTTGAAAAAGCCCATGAGTGTCCTTGCGCGTCCACAATGTGAACTCCCGGCTCCGATGGTTTTTGCGCGATACCTTTTGCATGATTTGACATTTTTAGGTGCAATACAATAAATTGACCTCGCGGATTCCGCTGTCCCAAAGTTTTAGGTCTTTCGGACTGTGTGATTGTTGCACACCAATCATCAAAACAAACATCTGTACTCAACGGAACTGCTATTTCAGTGCTTTTAAAATAAAATAAGATCCACAAGAAAATATACCCGAATAAAATAATTAAGATGAAGCGTAAAGTTGCAGCAATACTTTTATGTTTAATCAGCTTAATGATTAGCCGTATCAAAAGAATAAAAACAATTATAAAGGATGCTATGAAAATCAGCTCCCGCATATCATGGGTTTTATTAACGCTACACTTATTGAAGACGATTTTGTTCAATCGTTCAATAGAAAACCAGGATTGCCGGTTTGCCACAAACCAAAAGCAAACGTGTTGGCAAAGTTATTTTATTTACTGTGTGCTTGTTGAAGACACAAACCAGGGCGTAATTTAAAGCAGTAGAGGAACCCTCTTCATTACTTTTCCAAATCCGCCTTTCAATTTAATTATCTTTATCACATGGAAGAATTCTTACCAATCCTTAAAAATATTTCAAAGTACATTGAACTGACCAAAGAAGAAGAGAACTTTTTCATTTCTCTTTTACGAACCAGGAACGTGCGCAAAAAACAATTTATAGGGCAGCCGGAATTTACTTGTAAATACCGGACCTATATCGTTTCCGGCGCTTTCAGGTCCTACCTTGTTGACAATAAAGGCAAAGAACATACTATTGCACTGGCTATTGAAGATTGGTGGATCGGCGATATAAGCAGTTATATTTTCCAAAAACCATCAGCTATTTTGTAGAAGCATTAGAAGATTCTTTGGTCATTGAACTTGATTACGAAGGCGAGCAAAAGCTATTGGAAAAGAATCCAAAATTTGAACGGCTTTTCAGAAAAGCGCTGGAACGGTCCACGGCAGCGTTACAACAACGATTGCTTTCCAATCTGAGTGAGACGGCGGAACAACGCTATGATGAGTTTGTAAATAAATACCCCCAATTCTTAAATCGTATTCCCCAATATGTATTAGCATCTTACCTCGGCATTTCAACCGAATTTGTGAGTAAAATCAGGAACAGGAAGGCAAAAAAGTTGAAGTAGTTCAACCAAATTTCTTAATCCATTTCATTTTTTATCGTTGCCACCCATGGCACCTTTGCATGGTCAATATTGACACCAAAGATTTAAAAATAGAAAACGATGGAAAACAGAACTACCTGGGCGATTGACCCGATGCACTCAGAAATGCTCTTTAAAATTAAGCATTTGGTTATTTCAACAGTAACCGGTTCTTTCAAAAAATTCCAGGGAACTGCAATTACTTCCGGGAATGATTTCAATAATGCAAAAGTAAATTTTACGATTGACGTAAATAGTATTGACACCAATGAACCGCATCGTGATGAACATTTGCTCAGCAGTGATTTTTTTGAATCAGCAGCTTATCCCCAAATAAAATTTCAATCTACGTCTTTCACAAAAGAATCTGAGGGTGATTATAAAATGACAGGCAACTTAACGATAAAAGAAGTTACCAAACCCGTTGTGCTGAATGTAGAATATGGGGGCTCTGAAAAAGACATGTATGGAAACATAAAGCATGGTTTTGAAATAACCGGAAACATAAACCGTAAAGATTTCGGCATGAGTTATAACGCCCTTACAGAAGCAGGAGGATTGACATTGGGGGAAGAAGTAAAAGTAATTGCGAATATACAGGTGGCCCGGTTGGTTGAAAAAGAAATGGCAGTAGAAATATAATAAAACAAGAAAAAAATGAGTAAGTTAAAAAACAAAGTAGCAGTTATTACCGGGGGTAATAGTGGCATTGGGTTTGGCATTGCCCGGGAATTGAAAAATGAAGGGGCTGTAGGAGCTATTGTTGGCAGAAACCAGGAAACTTTAGATAGCTCTGTAGCTCAACTTGGCGAAAATTTCATAGCCATAAATGCCGATGTAACCAATCTTGCTGACCTGGAAAGGGTGTTTAAAGAAACGTCTGGAAAATTTGGCAAAATAGATGTGATCGTTGCCAATGCAGGTGGTGCCGTTACCGGAGCTGTATTTGGCTCTGTGGCAGATATTGGCGAAGCCACCTATGATAAAACAATGGATCTAAACCTGAAAAGTGTTTATTTCACGGTTCATAAAGCACTGCCTTATATGAATGATGGCGGTTCGATTATTCTTATCGGGTCGAATGCAGCGCATAGGGCATATCCTTCTTTTACACTTTATGGTGCTGCGAAAGCCGCCGTAATCCATTTTGCCAAAGGATTTTCAAACGACCTTTTAGACAGAAAGATCAGGGTGAATGTAATATCACCCGGCACAACAGATACACCGGTATTTGGCAAGTTTGTTCCCGCCGATCAACTTGAAACTGTAAAAAAATACTGGGCAGATGCAATGCCGATAGGCAGAATCGGGCTACCATCAGATATTGGCAAAACAGCCGTTTTCCTGGCTTCTGATGAATCCTCTTTTATGCTGGGCGCTGAACTCCTTGTTGATGGTGGCCTCACCTATTTGTCGCCCGCTTAAATAATGACGGAGGATCAATTTCTCAGAATCAAAATCACATTAATAATAGAAATTTAAAAAAATAAAAACAATGAGTAATTTAGAAAATAAAGAAAAAAGCTACGCAATTATCGGCTTCGGGAATATCGGGCAGGCGCTGGCTAAGGCATTTGCCCGTAAGGGCATTGAAGTATCCGTTGCCACCACGCGCGACCCCAAAAGCTTTGCATCGGATACGGCCTCAATCGGATCTACCATCATCCCTAAAACACTGGCAGAAGCCGTGAAGGCTGACGTCATCTTTTTGGCAGTCGGCTTTGAGTCGCACCCGGATGTCGCAAAGGCCCTGCCGAACTGGAAAGGAAAGACCATCGTCGATGTGACCAATGCCTACGGCGTACCTGCTGAGCAATTGGGCGGACAGCCTTCTGCCAGGGTCGTCGCGAAAGCTTTCGCTGGTGCAAAATTGGTTAAGGGCTTCAACCATCTGCCCGCTGCCGTGCTTGCACAGGATCCGGCCGTACATGGTGGCAACAGAGTCGTATTCCTGGCAGGCGATGATGACGGCGCAACAGCGGAGATTGGTGCGCTTGCAGAAAATCTTGGTTTTTCACCCATCCAACTCGGCGGGCTTTCGGAAGGCGGGTTGCTGGTGCAGGCGCACGGGAAAAGCTGGGGGCGACTGATTTTCAAAGACCTGGTCAATTTCGACTGATGAATCGCGATTGAAAATTTCAGGGAGCCAGTGGTTTACCGGTTACTTTGGTAGCTTACGCCAGCTGATGGTTTCCTGAAATATTAGCCATCACATAAGAAAAGGATACGAAAAGCATTTAATACACTGTTTTTTTAAAATAATGGTAAGCTTTGCGCTGTGGTTTCTTCTTTTTCCCGCACAAAAAAGCGAAGAATCGAAGGCACACGAAGGGGCAATAATTCCTTCGGGCACTTGTCCCTTCGTCTCCGTGTGGAAACCATTCTTCTCACGCCATGGTTCGTGTCTCACGAACCACCATTATCAGAATTCCTATCTCACGGAATCGTTGCGCTGTGGTTTCTTCTTTTCCCGCACGAAGGAAACAAAGAAGCGAAGGCACACGAAGAGGGAATAATCCCTTCGTGTACTTTGTCCCTTCTTCTTCTTGGTGTGGACCCCTTTTTCTACTTTTTTTCACACGACGGAAACGAAGTATCGAAGGCAGACGAAGAGAGATCAGTCCCACATTTATCATTAAACTTCATAGTACTTCTATTGCTCACTCAAAGCTTGTTGCCTCCTTAGCAGTAACCTTCTTTCTTTTTTTATAATAAAAATAAACGGGAATGCCGGTGAGCATAAATAGTAAGCCAACTACAGACTGAAGCGGTTGCACAAAAAATGTATTGATGACAAGTGCGAGGGAAAACAAAATAAGCACAATGGGTGAGAAAGGATAAAGTATCACCCTTGCTTTGATTTTCCCGTTTCTTTTCATTTTTATTAATGCAATTCCAAATAAAACTGAAAAGAAAAATTCAGTAAAAATAATCATGTTGGTAAGTACATCAAATGTGCCTGAAACGACCAAAACGCAACTCCATATTCCTGAATAAATCAAACCCAGGTAGGGCGTGCGGAAACGTGGATGAACAAATGAAAAGGTTTTAGGAAAAAATCTTTCCTGGGCCATACGGTAATACAATCTTGGATAAGTGATAATTACGGCGTTGAGCGCACCAAACGTACAAACAACAATAAGTGCTGCAATAGCAACAACACCTGTATTTCCGGATATAGCGCGCGCCACTTCAAGCGCCGCTATGTTCTCCTCGCCGGTACCGGCCAATTTCGATAAAGGCAATACATGCATAAAAGCGTCATTGACCAAAAGGTATAAAACAATGGAAATACCTACACCTGCTATAAGCGATATGGGCACATTCCTTTTTGGATTTTTGATTTCTCCACTGATATTACCGACAAGAAACCATCCATCGTAAGCCCAGAAAGCACTGAGCATGGCTGCTAAAACGGCACTGATAATATTGGTGTTTACATCTGACCTGATGACAGCATTTGTAACAGGCAAATTGTGACTAAATGATAATCCCGCTATCGTGAGCAAAACAATCCCTAATATTTTGGCAGCAGTAAGTACATTGTTCAGGTTACCGCCTTTTTTCGTGCCGAGTATATTCACCCAGGTGAGCACTATTATTGCCAACACGGCTAATGTTTTCACACCTCCACTTGCGAAAGGATAAATAAGATGACCAACGGAAATATTTTGCCATGAAGCAAAAATAGCAGGCAAGGGAACAAGGTAATTTACTGATTCAGCAAAGACAAAAGCAAGAGCAGCAATGCCGCCGCTGCCGGCAATGAAAAAAGCTGTCCACCCGGAAATGAAAGAAAAGAAATTACCAAAAGAAAGGCGCAAGTATTCATAGATACCGCCGGATTCATCGGTCAAAGTAGCAAGGCCGGCAATCGTGAAAGCGCCTAATAAGGCAATTACTCCCGCGAGCAGCCACGCAAGCAGGATATAATTTCTATTCATCAATGCAGCCGACATCGGCGCAATTTTTTTAAATACTCCCGAACCGATAACAATTCCGGCTACCATTAAGATTCCTGTCGTCAATCCCAGGTTCCTTCTAAGCGGAATTTTCGATTCATCAATTTTCTTTTTTTCAAAAATTTCTTTGTGCAGGACGGTTTCGTTCATAGCGACATAAATATTTTGTTTGCAAAAAATGTGGTTTTGCGGCCTGCAGTAGCGGCGGATACAGCAATACAAAAAAGATATACTTTTTCACTGTTGAAATTTACTTTAAAAGGAAAGCTGTGCTAAAAAAAGGAAAGCAAAGTTGTCAGGGAGTAGAAACAGATTTGAACGGGGAAGATAGACAGAATATTGAATAAAAAAATCTATTAAATGTCATTTTACTTTTAAAATCGTTATTTCACCGCAGTTGGTGTTGAGTGTGGGCTTTGAGCGATGGCCTTACCAACGGCTAAAATGAATGGAATCATCGTTATTCTTTATTCGGTGTAATGAGTTATAAAAACCGAGTTATTTATTCCTGTTTCATAAAACCTCGCTGTAGAATATTTTTATTCCTCCGGCAAGCCACATAAACCTGCGACAACAGGATTATACTGTATATACGCTAACTTCTGTTTAAACATTTCCAGCGATTTTAATGCTACAGGGCGATGGAGAATAAATGGGTTCGAGAGAGTGCACCTTTTTTTAATCGCTGCATCGCATTAAATGCTAACTTTATACCATCAACGAACAATTACCAACTCCTTATGGATTATGGTTTCATGGCTTTCTTTGACAATGTTCCCGATTTGAATGGAACAATGAAACCTCCGATAAAGCATTTTTTCTGATCTTAATATTTTAAAAAAAGGAGGATTATCATGAATGCACATTTCAACTTTCGTTCATCAAAAAGAACCAATTTATTTTTGGTTGTTCTTTTATTTTCGGCAATATTTTTTATAATGCCGGCAAATGCCAGCATTAGTCATTCCGGTATTCAAAAAGCAACTGTCCATCAGCCATCAGATCCGTTTCAAACCGCAATGAAACATGCAGAGTTGGCCGTAAATGCAAAATCTGTGATAGAAATCCAGATGCATTTACATCACGCACTTAATTGCCTCGAAGGAAAATCCGGGAAAGACTATAATGCTTCATTTGGAGATCCCTGCAATGGCCACGGAGCTTTGGCAACACTTAAAAAAGGCACCCCCGACATGGTAAGGGCTGACAACGCCATCGCGCTGGCACGGGTTGGAGTTAATCTGAAGGATGAGAAACCGGCCAGGTTGGTAGCCCAGGCAGTTTATGCAATCTTGAGCGAAAGCAAGTAGCCGCTTGCCTTTGTAGTCACTTCACATTTTAGGAATTTTATCAAAAGTAAAACCAACGCTATTTTATTGCATTAAGAAAACCTAAATTTTTTTGTTCCGTTCCCCGGCTCATCGCAGTTGGCATTGACCCTAGAGAGAATAATAAAATTTTATGTTTCGTGTTGTAATTCATCTATAAGAAGTTAATGTCAATTAGCCTGCAGGCGACGTTCAGGTGTTTATGAAACTGTAGCTTTTGAAAAACGTCAGTTTCAGTTAACGACAAAAGCAAAATAGCGATTTGTAGCCAAATGCTTAACGTCCCGCCACAATTTTATAAACATTCTTGTTGTGTGCATGTCCTTATTGTTTGGTCTCAGTATAGAATCCACTTATCGTATAGAAAGCCGTTTTTGGCTCCCATGGCATGT
>JBQCFI010000105.1:0-3798 GCA_051959325.1 Ginsengibacter sp.
GTTGGTTAAATAAGACAACTATACATATGAATCTATGAATCCCGAAAGAGGTATCAAAAATTATTTCAAGACCGTCTTTAGTATAGTAAACTATTTCATCTATTTAGAAGTGAATTATGAGCCTTCAAACACATTTTCTCATTCAGCAAACAAAGAAATAAGGCAAAAGCTGATTTAGATTAATCAAACATCAGGGATAAAAAACAAATCAGACTATTTCTTCTTCTCATATCTTCCTTCCAATACTGCTTCATCTATTGTGTGTCCATGTATTTGTTCCAGCACTTTCTTTCTGTCCGGAGTAGGATTTGTATCAAGCATTTTATCAACCGCATATAATTTGAAAAGATAAGTGTGTTCATTTTCCGGCGGACAGGGCCCTTCGTAACCCAAAGTATTTCCATTACACAATCCTTGTTCGGCGCCCGGTGCGATTGAGTTTTCTTCAAAGCCTTTTGCATCAGGTGGAATATTAAAAACCATCCAGTGAACCCACGGTTTTGCTTCGGCATCCGGATCTTCGATCATTAATACCAAACTTTTTGCCTTTGCGGGAACATCAATGAATTCCAAAGGCGGGCTTACATTCGGGCCTTCACAGGTAAATTTTACAGGGACCATTCCGCCATCTTCAAAGGCTTTACTTTTCAGTTGCATACAATTGATTTTTAAAATGAAAAATATAGAAGAGATAAAAATTATGCCAGCATAACTAAGTGCCGGCATGTATCAATTATTTTTTTCTAATTGAAAACAAATATTTGGAAAACTCAAGTTTTCAAAAGTATCGATTACCAAATCGGCTTCCTGCAGTGAATCAATCGTTTGATGAGAAGAAAGCGCAACACATTTCATTCCTGCGTTTTTTGCAGCTTTCACGCCGTTTGGAGCGTCTTCAAATACAATACAATCTTCCGGCAACATGTTTAATTTTTCTGCCGCTTGCAAGAAAATGTCAGGAGATGGTTTTCCGTTTTTTACATCGCCTCCTGTTACTACCGTATCAAAGTAAATGAGCAGGTTTAGTTTCTCCATAACCATTTCCATTTTTGCCCTGCGGGAACTGGTAGCAAGGGCAAGCGGAATATTATATTGACTTACTTGTTTTAAGAAAACATCCGCAAAAGGAACCGGATAAATACCATGTTCGGAAATGATTTCATGAAAGAAAACGAGCTTTCGCGTCAACGCAAATTCCACTTCTTCTTCATTATGTACAGGAAGAAAATCCCTGACCACCTTTGAACTTTTTATTCCCAGCAGCGGAACATAGTCTGAAAAGGTCAGCTGTTTATCGTAATGCGAAAATAACCTTTGCCAGGCCAAAAAATCTGCTTTCGTACTGTCAACAAGGGTTCCATCCATATCAAAGATGACCGCTTTTCCTAAAATACTTTCATCAGGTTCATTTTTTTCGTTCATTTTCATTATTCTTTTAAGTAAAAAAACAAAAGGTTTTAAAACATCCTTCCTATTTACAATTAATGTTGTGAAATTGTGTATTTACTTCTACAAAACTTCTACCAAAAAAGTCTTTCTTCTTCTTCCTGCTCCCTCAATAGGCGGATTTTATTGTGAATTTCAAAACAAGTGAAAAGGCACGCGATTTGAATTTTCATTGTTCCTTACTGTTTCAATCTAATTATAAATTTTCTATCAGAAGACTTTGAAAAACATTAAAAAGATAGCCATATTACGTGCCAATGCGCTCGGTGATTTTTTAGTAACACTTCCGGCCATTCAGGCCATTCGTACTACATATCCTGAAGCAGAAACTATTTTGCTGGGAAGGCCCTGGCATAAAAACTTTTTAGTTGCCGGCAGGACACCTGTTGATCGTGTTATTGTTGTGCCGGTAATGAAGGGCATCCGGAATGAAATAAATGGATCTGAAAATCCAGCGGAACAGCAGGCGATTTTCGAAGAAATGCAGAATGAACATTTTGACATTGCCATTCATTTCCAGGGAAATGGCATTTCTGCAAATCCTTTTCTGAATCGGTTGAAAGCCGGATTAACAGTGGGCTTAACAACTGAAAATGCTGAACCGCTAGACCGGTCAATTGCCTTTTATTATTATCAGAGCGAAGTGTTACGCTACTTAGAAGTGGCCGAATTAATTGATGCGAAAACGGATTGTGTCGAACCTCAAATAAAGGTGTTGGATCAAGATGCAGAAGAAATAAAAGGGCTTCTTAATTTTTTGGATAAAAAACCTTTTGTCGTTTTAAATCCTTTCGCTGTGGACATCCGAAGAGCATGGCCTGCAGGCAATTATGCACCGCTGGCAGATTGGTTGAAAGAAAAAGGATTTGAAGTCCTTTTTACCGGGTCGAAAGAAGAAAAAGAAGGGGTGGACCAAATTATCTCAAAAATGAAAAATAAAGCGATCAATACCTGCGGCAGTGTAACGCTGGGAGGATTGGCTGCAATATTGCAAAATGCTGTTTTGGTTATTTCCGGCGACACGGGCCCATTGCATTTAGCGAGAGCTGTAAATACCCCAACTGTAGGGCTTTACTGGGCTCCAAATTTAATCAACTGGGGGCCGCTTTCGAGAAGTATTCACCGGCCGGTAATTTCATGGAATATGGCGTGTCCTTTTTGTGGAGTTGTTCCAAATGATCCTTATCCTTTTGACCCGCAAAATGGTTGTAAGCATGAGATTTCATTTGTGCGCGATGTTACGATAGAGGCAGTAAGAGAAGCGGCGGAAACACTTCTTTTTAAACAAGAAAAAAAAGAAATTTTGAACAGGAATTATTCAAATAAAATTTATGGAAAATAAAAAGAAATTGAGGGTTTTGACGTGGCATATTCATGGAAGTTACCTGTATTATCTAACGCAAACTGATTGCATTTTTTACCTTCCTTATAAAGAAGGGAGCTCTGAAGAAGGGTATGGTGGCCGCACCCGGAGTTTTCCGTGGGGCGATAATGTAATCAATGTTCCTGCAGAAAAAGTAAAAGAGATTCAATTTGACTGCATGCTTTTTCAATCGAAAAAAAATTACCTGCAAGATCAATTTGAAATTCTTACTGAAGAACAACGGGCCTTGCCAAAAATTTACCTGGAACACGATCCGCCAAGAGAATCCCCGACAAATACGAAACATGTCGTAAATGATCCGGATATTTTACTGGTGCATGTAACATACTTCAATGAACTGATGTGGGACAATAATCGCACGCCAACCAAAGTGATCGAACATGGAGTAATGGTGGATGAAAATGTTTCTTATTCAGGAGAAATAAAGAAAGGAATTGTAGTTATAAACGGAATTGTAAAAAGAGGGCGGAGATTGGGATTAGATGTTTTTGAAAAAGTAAAAAAAGAGATTCCATTGGAAATTGTGGGAATGGGTTCTGAAGAAGTTGGCGGATTGGGTGAAATCAATAACAGGAGATTGCCAGAATTCATTGCCCAATATCGTTTTTTCTTCAACCCGATTCGTTATACAAGCCTCGGCCTTTCCGTCTGTGAAGCAATGATGACGGGCGTTCCCATTATTGGACTTGCCACCACAGAAATGTCTGTTACGATAAAAAATAATTATTCCGGTTTTATTGACACAAATGTAAATGCGCTTATTCAAAAAATGGAAATGCTTTTGAACGAACGTGAAAAGGCAAAAGAGTTGGGAGAAGGAGCGAAAGAAACGGCGCAGGGTAAATTTAACATCGAACGTTTTAAAAAGGATTGGCTCGAAACTTTTATTGCAGTAAACAAACAAAAAAACAGATTTTCTAATCAGCTTATAGCCTGATAATAAAAGTATTTATTAACCGAAAAAAAAA
>JBQCFI010000106.1:0-54456 GCA_051959325.1 Ginsengibacter sp.
AGCACTTCATATTGTTTGCCTGATTTCAAAAAATATCCCAATCTTCTGTCACTGTAAGCAAGTTCCAATGCCTGGTTAATATCATCAACGCTGACACCCAACTCACTGGCCCGAAGGCGATCAATATTTACACGAAGCTCAGGCTTATTAAATTTCAGATCCGCATCTACACCTTCTAAAATCGGGCTTTTTTTTGCTTCTTCTAAAAATTCCGGAAGCACTTTTCTTATTTTATCAAAATCATTGTTCTGAATTACAAACTGAACCGGTTGCCCGCCACGCCTGCTTGTAGAAATGGTTTCTTGCTGCGTTGCAAAAGCTCTTCCCTGTGAGAATTTTTTCAAATTCCGGTTCACCATATCCACTATTTGTTGTTGCGACCGGGTACGATCTTTTGGTTCTGTAAGCATCACATTAAAAAATCCGCTGTTTACAGAACCGCCACCAAAACCTGGCGCAGTTAGACTAATCAACATCGTTTTTTCAGGAATTGAATCGGTTAAAAAAGTGCTGAGCGTGTCCATGTAAGAATCCATGTAATCGTAGGAAGTGCCTTCAGGGGCAGTTACACTCAAACGAAACTGGTTGCGATCTTCCAAAGGCGCCAGTTCAGAAGGAAGACCTTTAAAAATGAAATAAATGAGACCGAGACAAACGGCTACAAGGGCAAAGGCGACCCATTTGAATTTCATAAATGTGGCAAGGCTGTTTTTATAGCCATTTTCCATTGCCTGGAAAAATGGTTCTGTCTTTTTATAAAACCATGAGTGGCCTATTTTTTTATGAGTTAGTTTTACATTTAATACTACCGTTAATGTAAGTGAAACAAATGCAGAAATCAGTACGGCTCCCGCTACTACAATTCCGAATTCACGAAACAATCTTCCTACAAATCCCTGGAGGAAAACGATTGGAAGGAAAACGATCGCAAGTGTGATGGAAGTGGAAATAACCGCAAAATAAATTTCTTTTGAACCTTCTTTCGCTGCCTGGTATTTATTCATACCAGCTTCGATTTTTTTGAAGATATTTTCCGTGACTACAATACCATCGTCCACTACAAGCCCTGTTGCCAGTACGATTCCCAGCAGGGTGAGCACATTAATCGTAAAGCCAAAAATATACATGATAAAGAACGCTCCAATCAATGAAACAGGAATATCAAACAGAGGCCGGAGTGCTA
The DNA here is from genome assembly GCA_051959325.1 of Ginsengibacter sp. Classification (GTDB taxonomy): domain Bacteria; phylum Bacteroidota; class Bacteroidia; order Chitinophagales; family Chitinophagaceae; genus Ginsengibacter. The sequence continues at coordinate 1,184 of JBQCFI010000106.1, forward strand.
AGATCCAATCGCGGAAAAACAAATAAATGATGATGATCACCAATACGAGCGCAATTAGAAGTGTTTCTTCTACTTCGGAAATGGATTTTTTAATAAATTGTGTTTGATCCATTCCTACATCCAATTTTAAATCAGGCGGAATTTCTTTTTTAATGTTTTCAAGTCTTTTATAAAATTCGTCTGAGATAGCTACATAATTAGAACCAGGCTGTGGAATGATTGCCAGCATGATCATCGGCACACCACTTTCTTTTAATCCTGATTCTTCATTTTCCGGTCCTAAAACCACGTCAGCAACATCACTTAGTTTTACGTTTACGCCGTTAATGTTTTTTACAATCAGGTTATTAAATTGTTCTTCAGTATTTAATTTGCCAAAAGTGCGCACAGATAATTCTGTATAATTCCCGGAGATTTTTCCTGCAGGAAGTTCCACGCTTTGAGTAAGTAAAGCATTTTGTACATCATTTGTAGAAAGTCCGTAAGCCTGCAATTTGTCCGGTTTAAACCATATACGCATTGCGTATCTTTTTTCGCCCCAAACAGAAATGGAGCTAACTCCTGGAATGGTTTGCAACCGTTCTACAATATTATTTTCAGCATACTCTGTTACTTCCAAAAGATTACGTGTATTGCTTTGAACGGTAACGGCGATAATTGGTTGGGCGCTGGCGTCCGCTTTTGATACCACCGGTGGCGCATCTATATCTTGTGGTAAACTCCTCGTTGCCTGCGATACCTTATCACGTACATCATTTGCCGCTGTTTCGAGATCCACACTCAATTCAAATTCTACGTTAATATTGCTGCTTCCCTGGTTGCTGGATGAACTGATATTCTTTACTCCGGGAATACCGTTGATGGCTTTTTCCAGCGGTTCCGTTATTTGAGATTCAATAATATCGGAATTGGCGCCGGAATAAGAAGTACGAACAGAAATATTGGGTGGATCAATTGCGGGATAATCTCTTACACCCAGGAATTTAAACCCAATAATCCCAAACAAAACAATCACCAGGTTCAGAACGATTGCCAATACCGGACGCCGTAAACTTATCTGAGAAATATTCACTGTTTATTCCTTCTTATTTAATGATGAAAGATTGATTTTGCTTCCGGGTTTGATGGAAAGTAATCCGGTCGTGATTACCGTATCCCCAATAGAAAGGCCGCTGAGAATTTCGACTTTCGCAGAATCGCGTGTGCCGGTAGTCACTACTTTGAAATCAGCCTTTCCACCATTATATACAATTACCTGTTTATCTCTTGCCTGGGGAATAATTGCCTGGGTTGGTATCATGATCGCATCATTATTGTCACCCATATCAAACGCTACTTTTGCAAATGATCCGGCTGTAATATTATTATCAGTATTTTCAACTACCGCATGCACTTTCAAACTACGGTTTTCTTCTGTAATACCAGATTCTGTGGCATATATTTTTGCATGATAATTTTTGCCTGTTGCTTCTGTAGTGAAGTTGATGACATTTCCAATTTTTACTTTTGGCGTAAATCTTTCGGGTACGCTGAATTCCAGTTTTAATTTATGGTCCTGCCTTATCGTAGTAATAACGGTAGTGGGCGTAATAAATGCACCAATACTGATATTCTTAAAACCAACTTTTCCGTCAAAAGGAGCCCGGATAATTGTTTTATTGATCGCAGCTTCAAGTACCTGGATATCGGCTTTGATGCCGCTTACATCCAATACGCTCAAATCATAATCCTGCTGACTGATGCCGCCGATTTTTAGTAATTCCTGCTGACGTTCCTGTGTTTTCTGTGCTACCTGCAATTGTACTTTTAATTTCTGAAGCTGCGCCTGAAGGTCGCCGTCAAAAAGCCTTGCCAGCAAAGTTCCTTTTTTTACATGCGCTCCTTCTTGGATAGAGAGATAAGTTACTTTTCCGGATACTTCCGGATGAATATCTGTTTCCTCAAAGGGCAATAAAGTACCGGCTACTTCGATACTCGAATGCAATACAGAGGGATAAATGATATATCCGTCAACCGGCAAAACCGAATTTGCTGCAGACGGTGAGCCTTTTTTTACAGGATCTGCTTTTTTGGTTTTGTTGCCGCACGAAGAAAGGATCATTGACAAAATAATTCCCGTAAGTAGTCCGGTGTAGCGTAATTTCATTATGGATAATTATAGAAGTTGCTATTTTTTACAGTGGATTAGGTAAGACGGTAAAAATATAAAAAACCTTCGCAATAGTTTTTTAGGAAATTACTTTTAGTAATTGTTTCACTTTATTAGCCACGTGAATCAATTCCTGCCTTTCATTGCTGAGAACAGTTACATGGCCCATCTTTCTTCCCGGACGCGTTTCTTTTTTGCCATAAATATGCACGAAAACATTTTCAATCTTCAAAACATCTTCAAGGTTCAGGTATTTTGCTGCACCTTTGTAATTTGATTCCCCAATCAGGTTTACCATTGCTGAATTAATAATGGATTTTGTGCATCCTAAAGGATAACCAAGAATAATTCTCCAAAGCATGTCAAACTGTGAAGAATATGCTGCTTCTATTGTATGATGGCCGCTGTTGTGCACCCGTGGTGCCGTTTCATTTACCAATACGTTGTCATCAATATCCAAAAATAATTCAACCGCAAAGATACCGGGGCTCTGGAGGTTTTTCACCACCGTTAATGCAATTGCTTCAGCCTTCCATAATATTTTTTCACCAATGACAGCGGGGCTGATCTGGTATTCCAATAAATTTAAATCGTTATTAAAAACCATTTCTACAGGAGGATAAATAGCGCTTTTTCCATCTTCCCCTACTGCAACAATGATGGAAATTTCTTTTTTAATAGTAATAAGTTTTTCCAAAACAGCATTTGCATCAAATCCTCTTTCTATATCCTTTTCATTCTTCAGAAGTTCAACCCCTTTTCCATCATAGCCGCCCATAGCCAGCTTATGAGCAGCAGGAAAAAAACCTGTATGGTTTTGTAATTCCTCTCTTTTTTGAGTAATGATAAAGGGTGCAGTGGGAATCAGATTTTCTTTGTAAAAATTTTTCTGCCTGATCTTATTTTTAATTATTTCCAAAGCCTCCGGTCGAGGATAAACTTTTACTCCTTCTGATTCTAATTTTTTTAATGCTTCAATGTTAACCGATTCTATTTCAATGGTAATCGCATCCAGGTTTCTACCGAATTCATAAACGTCGTTAAAATTTCTGATATCGCCTTTTGAAAAATGATCGCATAAATGAGCCGCGGGACAGTTGTCGTCATTTTCTAAAACATAAGTTTCTACAGGATAATTGGCTGCCGCCTGTAACAACATTCTTCCTAATTGTCCTCCGCCTAATATGCCAGCTTTTTTCATTCAAAAAATTTTTTGCAAGATAGAGGTAAAGGAAGATTTTGCAACAAATTAAAATTCTAAAATTTTGAAGCATACAGACGGGCAAAAGAACAAATAAGGAAGAATCCTGTTTGGGTTTTGGGAAAAATGCGATGAATAGAATACTGATTATTTATTCGTTTGCGGAAACTTTAGAAATGAATTTTTGGGATCCGAAAAATTAGGAACCCGTTTCAACCAATTTTTTTATTTGAATCAAAATCGGTTCCCAACCGCCGCCTTGCATCGTTTCCCGAAATCTTTTTTCGCCGTCAGCTACTGTTGCGTAATCTCCTTGTGTAACTGTTAACTTCGTTTTGTCGTTTTCTTCCTGCAATGTATAAGTTACGGTCAAATAATTTTCATCAACATCTGCAATTGCTGAATTCGGATCGATTGTGGTATATGATAAAAATTTTTCAGGTACTATTTCAATGATTTTTCCTTTTACAAATACCATGTCTTTTCCTTCATAAGTGCCCTGCCAAAGCAGATCACTGCCCGGTTTCCATTCAGAAACGGTTTCGCAACCAAACATATATTTTTTTGTTTCAGCCGGATTGACAAGGGCTCTCCAGACTTTTGACGCAGCTGCATTTATCTCAATCGTATTCGCTAAAACCAATTTTTTATCCATTTTTTTTAATGCAATTTACAAACTTGATTAAAAAAAGTGCTTATGCTGCAAAATGCATTACCGCATAAAGCGCGACGACAGAAATAACAATCCATAAAGCAATTCCCTGGATCAAAGGTTTTATTCCAACGGCTTTCAAAACAGATTTTGATAATCCCGCACCGATTAAAAATAAAGTAACTGTTAACCCGGTTTTTGCCAAATCCACAACATAAGTTGATACTACATGAATAGCAGGAAGATAAGTGTTCAGTATCATGGCGAGAATAAACAAACCGATGAAATAGGGAATTTTTATTTTTTGTTTTCCTGATTTGAAAAACACCGTTGTCAATAATGCAACCGGGATGATCCATAGTGCGCGCGCTAGTTTCACGGTTGTGGCTACCTGCAATGCTTCGGCGCCATATTTGTTTGCGGCGCCTACCACAGAACTGGTATCATGAATAGCAATGGCGCTCCACAATCCAAACTGCATTTGTGATAAATGAAGCAGATGCCCAATAAAAGGAAATAAAAATAACGCGATGGAATTTAAAATAAAAATGGTTCCAAGCGCCACAGACATTTGTTTTTCTTCTGCTTTTATTAAAGGGCTTATGGCTGCAATAGCGCTTCCACCACAGATGGCTGTGCCACAGGAAATAAGATGTGACGTTTTCTTTTCTATTTTTAAAAACCTGCCAAGTAATAAACCTAAAGCAAGTGTTCCTGTTATAGATGCGACCGTAAAAAGAATTCCTTCTTTTCCTGCTTCTGCTGCGCTTTGCACGTTCATTCCAAAACCCAAACCGACCACTGAAACCTTTAATAAAAAAGAAGTGGCTTTGTGATTCAAATGCAAGAAAGGATGCCCGATAAATTGTGCAATTGCAAATCCGATCAATAAAGCAACGGGCGGTGATACAAAAGAGGTGAGGCAAAAAATTAAAGCGATAATGAAAATAATTTGACGGGTAGTAACATTTTTATTTAATAAATTTTCAAATTTTTCCCGGAGCAGAATAATTGTTCTTATTTCTGATTTCGTTTGCATGATGATCGTTTTTTTTGTTAACTCTTAAAAAATTGTTCTGTACGATGAATGCAAATGTCATCAGTAATGGGAGGCGGGAGAAATGGTAATTAGTGATGTACGATTACCTGAAGTTATAATGACTGCAAAAATTAATAAACACATCGGGAAGAGATTCTGATTCTCCATGCAATTGGATAAAATAAAAATACCGTTCGATATCCAATCCTTTGACGTCAACAATGCGAAACTCATTTTGTTTTAGCTCATTTAAAACAGAATGGATAGAAACAAAAGCCATACATTCAGAATGCAGCAAATACGATTTCATGCTTTCTGTACTTGCCAATTGCATTTCGATTTTCAGATCGCGGATTTTAATTCCAAATGATTTTAATGAATGTGCAATTACTTCAAGAGTTCCTGAGCCTGGCTCGCGCAACAATAAAGGAATGCTTATCAAATCGTGTGGCTGGATGATTCCTTTTTTGGCCAATGGATTTTTGTTTGAAGCGATCAAAACAATTTCATCTTTGACAAACTCTGAATATTTTATGGAAGTATTTCTGGAACGGCCCTCAACCACACCCAAATCAATTTCATTGTTTTTTAAAGAACTTTCTATCTGTTCCGTATTATTTGTCGTTAAAGTGATTTGTACATCCGGAAATTTTTGATGAAAAGCAGCAAGAGCCGGTGGCAATACATACTGAGCAACGGTTGTACTCGCTCCGAGTCTCAGTTTTCCTTTGTGTTTTTGAGAAAAATTGCTCATTTCAAATTCGAGGTTTCGATACACAGAAAAAATCTGTTCCGTGTGATGAAGCAATATTTCGCCTGCCGGAGTTAGTTTTATTTGTGAACCTTTTCTTTCAAAAAGTTTGGTTTTAAAATAATGTTCGAGTTCGTGAATATGTTTGGTAACTGCGGGTTGTGTAATATACAATTCGGCCGCTGCTTTAGTAAAGTTGAGCCTTTTGGCAACGGTTTGAAAAACCTTTAAACGAAAATCGAACATTTGGAAATCAGTAATTTTTCAGAATGCAAATTTAGCGCTTCAATCATGCTGGTAAACAAAGAAATAGAGTATTAGACAAGATTCGATTAAAAAAGAAGTTGGGTGTTGTGGAAAGCCGTTATTGCAAGATGATTTGCGAGACAATTGTAGAGGTCTATCAATAGAATGGATAGAGATGCTCATCATCCTACTTTTTTGGAAAAATCCTTTTCAGTTAAAAATAATAAAGTACAAGTGAGTCAGTTAAAATTAAATCACTATAAGAAAGAGACACATAATCTGAAATATTTATTCCCAAAAGATCCGAATACTTTTCACATTGCTTTTTCAAATCTTCAACCTTCATATACCCTGAATCATCTATTGCTTCTACTTCCACAAAAGTTCCAAGATTTTCAACTGCATCAAAATGAAATTTTACATTTTTAATAAAGTAGATTTTGCGTTTTTTCTTAACGATCACTTTTATCCCATGAACCTTTACCAATATTTCTTTTAACGGCGGCTCGGGCTGAAATTTGTATAGTAAAATATCTGATTCTTTTGCCTGTGCAACATCTTCTCTTTCGTAATAGATCAGCGAGTTTTCGATGTTTCCTTCACGAAGTTTTAATCTTCCTTTTGCTACATTGAAATAAGTGTCGGTTTGACTGTCTTCACCGATAAAAACAGGGTCCAGGGTAAGCAATTTTTTTTCAAGTGCCGCTAAATCTTTTACTGCTGCTTTAAATTCAAAATTGGTAAGATGCATTTTTTGATTTTTTAAATGTTTCTAATAAAAAAAACCTGCAATAAAGCTGCAGGTTTTCCAAAATTAATTAATATCGATTTCTTATTTTTCGTACGGGAAATTCCTCGCTACTTTTTTCATCATCCTCGTCATCAGTTCATCCGTAGAACTGAATACGTTATCATTCATCGCTTTATAAAAACGCCATAGTAAATTGCCATCAGCAGCATTGTAAATCTGCATGGTAAGCGCGCCGCTTCCGGTTTTGCTTCCCATACTTCCCAATAAAACTGTCTTTACAATTGCCCCACTTTCTGAAGCTGTTTTTTCATAATCATAATTGCATTTGATAACAGCGTCTACACCCAAAACTTTACAAATGGAATCCTGCGTTAAAAGATCCAGTTGATTATAAAGACCTTTGGATTTTAACAATGCATTCGTACGTGTCGGATCCTGGAAGGTTACTGAATATTTTTCACTTTTTCTAAGCAGATAAGTGAACATAGATGACTGAAGATTGGTGATGAGGCTTTGTTCCTCATTTTTGTTCGCTGTAGAATCATAATTTTTAGGAACCCTTTTATACACAATGGATACGCCAAAAGGAAGAATGGCAACAGTTTTTTGTTTTTCAATTTCAGTCTTTAAATTCGGTGCAGAGTATGTTTGTTTCGCTGCTTCGAATTGGGCAAATCCGGAAAAACAAAGGAGAAGTAAAAAAGATGCAAGAGAAATTTTGATTTTCATAAACTTTAGTTTTTTATTTTTTAAAAATGGCTGCAATATAAAGACAAAAATATTTTCGCTGAAGAAATTTTTATTGTTCCAACAACTGTTTTTTTATAAACGCTTATCATAGTATTTTTGGTATAATATTTTTTATCCCTGGCCTGTTAATTATTGATTTTTTATTTTTTTAATCATGATCTCCCACATCGTTGCCGCTTCAGAAAATAACATCATTGGGGTAAAGAATGGCCTGCCATGGAGGCTTTCAAACGACTTTAAATATTTTAAAAACAAAACCTGGGGCATGCCTGTTATCATGGGTAGAAATACTTATGAATCACTAAAAAAAGATCTGCCCGGAAGAATCAACATTGTGCTTACAAAAAAGAAAGACTGGAATCCAAAAAATGTTTTTGTAACACATGAAATTGAAGAAGCCATTAAAAAGGCGGCTGAAAGTGACGCCAAAGAAATTTTTATTATTGGTGGTGGCGACGTTTTTAAACAAACGATGGAAAAAGTGAACCGGATCTATATGACCCGCGTTCATACTAAACTGCAAGGCGATACAACTTACCCGGAATTTGATAAATCAAAGTGGAAACTGGTTAACGAACAATCTTTTCCCGCAGATGAAAAAAACAATTATCCCTATACATTTGAGGTTTGGGAAAAAATGGATAAAGCGTAAATTCGACGAATGTATTCCGCTTTTCAATTAGCAAAAAAATATTTCGAATATTTTATTACTGCCCAAAACGGCAAAGGCCACGGTGTTCATTCTCCTTTTGTTTTTGATTTTATTATTCATGTATTGAATGATAAAAAACAATACGAATGCTATCAGAAAATAGAGTCGCTTCGCAAAGAACTTCTTGTAAATAAAGCCTCGATTGAAGTGGAAGACTTTGGCGCCGGCTCGGCAGTGATTCCTTTTAAAAACAGGATTGTAAAAGACATCGCTGCATCTTCTTTAAAAAAGAAAAAATACGCGCAACTGCTTTTCCGGATTGCAAAATATTACCACTCACAAACGATTGTTGAATTAGGCACTTCTTTTGGAATTACAACTTGCTATCTTGCTGCAGCAGATCCGGATTCAAAAATAATCACCTTCGAGGGAGCAAAGAATATTGGGGAAATTGCTTTAGAAAATTTTGAAAAAACTGGTTCAAAAAATATTAAACTGGTTGAAGGAGATTTTAATAAAACAATTTCAGCAAACAAAGAAATAATCGAAAATGTTGATTTGCTTTTTATTGATGGCAATCATCGCAAAGCGGCGACGTTGGAATATTTTAATTTTTTTCTCGGCAAAGCAACAAATAATTCGATTTTTATTTTTGACGACATTCATTGGAGCGAAGAAATGGAAGAAGCGTGGAAGGCAATACAGAAGCACGATTCCGTTACTTTAACCATTGATCTTTTTTTCATTGGACTTGTATTTTTCAGTAAAGATTTTAAAGTGAAACAACATTTTAGCATCAGGTTTTAAATTTTCAATACCTTAGAAGCATATTTTTAACTTATGATCATTGGTGTTTTAAAAGAACCGCTGCCCGAAACAAGAGTTTCCATTTTACCAGAACATGTTGCTATCTTAAAAAAGATGAACGCAGATGTTTTAATCGAAAATAATGCCGGTGAAAATGCTTTTGCTGCCGATGAAAAATATGTGGAAAGTGGTGCCGGCATTGGTTCACGAAATCAGGTTTTGAAACAGTCAGATGTCATTCTATCCATTCATCTTCCTGCAGAAACGGAAATTGTTTTGTTGCAATCAAAAGTAATTCTTGGTTTTTATCAGCCATTATACCATCCAGAGTTGATTAAAAAATTTATTGAAAAAAAAGTAACGGTTTTCAGTATTGATATGATTCCGAGAACGACGCGTGCCCAAAGTATGGATGCATTAAGCAGCCAGGCAAATATTGGAGGATACAAATCGGTATTGCTTGCCGCGAATATATTTCCTGGATATTTTCCAATGTTGATGACTGCAGCAGGGAGTATTCGTCCGGCAAAAGTTTTGATATTGGGCGCCGGTGTAGCTGGGCTGCAGGCAATTGCCACAGCGAGAAGATTGGGTGCAGTTGTTGAAGTTTTTGATACGCGACCGGCCGTAAAAGAAGAAGTGATGAGCCTTGGCGGAAAATTCATTGAAGTGGAAGGCGCAGCGGACGCCAGCAAAGCCGGTGGTTATGCGGTAGAACAATCAGCAGAATTTTTGCAAAAACAAAAAGAAAAAATTGCTGCAAGTGTTGCAAAGTCGAATATTATCATCACCACTGCTCAGATCTTCGGGAAAAAAGCGCCTGTATTAATTACAGAAGATATGATAGCAAAAATGAAAAATGGTTCTGTGATTATTGACATTGCAGCGGCAACGGGTGGAAATACAGAACTAACTAAAAATGATGAAACCATCGTTTATAAAGGAGTTACCATCGTTGGAAATTCTAATCTGCCGGCGACCATGCCTTCTGATGCAAGCAAATTGTATGGAAAAAATATTTGTAACTTTTTGGAGTTGATTATTGATAAAGAAGGGATGTTGAATTTGAACATGCAGGATGATTTGGTAAAAGGAACCTTAATAAATTAAAGAATTTTTTTAAACAATAAAAACAATGGAATCAGTCATCGATTTTTTACATCAAAATATCGAAATGTTTTACATCGTAATTCTGATGATATTTTTGGGAATTGAAATAATAGGAAGAGTTCCAAGTGTGCTACATACGCCACTTATGAGCGGCGCCAATGCAATTCATGGGGTTGTAATTATTGGCGCTATCATCGTGATGGGCAAAGCTGAAAGTGGAAATTATACCGCGCTTATTCTTGGTTTTTTAGCAGTGGTTTTGGGAACCTTGAATGTGGTTGGCGGATTTGTCGTTACCGATAGAATGCTTGAAATGTTTAGGAAGAAGAAAAAGTAGCAACTGGTTACATCATAAACACTCATAAAATTGTAAAAAATGTAAACGGCCAACAGTCTAACGATAAACCATCACTCCTGTGAACGAATTTTTAAATTAAACCATTCTAATGCCAATAAGTATTTTACCTGTTTGTTATCTAATTGCTTCTGTAACATTTATCATTGGGTTAAAGATGTTATCGAAGCCTTCCACTGCCCGCGCAGGCAATTTAATAGCCGCTGCAGGAATGATCTTAGCCATTTTTGCAACGATTTTTTTATATAAATACAATGGAAAAAGTTTAGGAAATTATACATGGATTTTTTCGGCGATGATCATTGGTTGCATAATCGGAGTCCTCGTTGCAAAAAAAGTCAAGATGACCGCAATGCCTGAACTGGTAAGCTTTTTCAATGGTATGGGAGGTGCTTGTGCCGCATTGATCTCTATGGTTGAATTTGATTATTTATACCGCGAATACCGCACAGTTGGCTCTTTGTTTTCGGATGTGGCTCCGCTCGGCCATTATCTTGCTATTATCGCCGGAACCATTATAGGTAGCGTTTCCTTTATCGGTAGTATGATCGCATGGGGAAAGCTGGCAGGAAAATTTAAGGATTATTCTTTTAAAGGGCAGCATCTTTTCAATACAATCATCTTGATTTTAGTGTTGGCTGCTGCTGTTTTCACTTATTTCTCCAAAACAGAAAATGCGAATATTTATTTCTTTGCTACGGTTGCGTTAGCGCTTTTGTACGGAGTGTTTTTTGTGTTGCCCATCGGTGGCGCAGATATGCCGGTTGTCATTTCATTATTAAATTCTTTTACCGGTGTGGCCGCGGCATGTGGCGGGTTTTTATATGATAACAAAGCAATGCTTACGGGTGGTATTTTAGTAGGCGCAGCTGGAACTTTACTCACCATTTTAATGTGCAGGGCCATGAACCGCAGTTTGATGAATGTACTTATTGGTTCATTTGGCGGAAATACAAAAACAGCTGCCGCAACAAAAGATGTGCATGGAAATATCAAAGAGATTTCTGTGAGTGATGCAGCTATGTTAATGGCTTATGCTAAAAAAGTGATGATCGTTCCGGGCTACGGATTGGCAGTGGCCCAGGCACAACATTCCTGTCACGAATTGGAAAAAGCATTGGAAGAAAAAGGCGTTGAAGTGAAATATGCAATTCATCCTGTTGCTGGCCGAATGCCCGGCCACATGAATGTTTTGCTTGCAGAGGCAGACGTGAGCTATGAAAAACTGCTGGAGATGGGTGAAGCGAATGAAGAGATGAAATCTAGCGATGTTGCTTTTATTCTCGGTGCCAATGATGTGGTAAATCCTGCCGCCAAAAACGATCCTTCTTCACCGATTTATGGAATGCCAATTCTGGAAGTAGAACTGGCCAAACAGGTTATTGTGAATAAAAGAAGCATGAAGCCCGGTTATGCAGGCATTGAAAATGAATTATTTTATCAACCAAAAACTTCAATGCTTTTTGGCGATGCAAAGAAAGTGTTGCAGGAGTTACTCGCTGAATTGAAAAACATATAACTACTTTATTAAGATTCGACTCAGATCTTTTAAAATTAACCATTTCAGCAAATGAACAATAATGCTTATTTGTAATCAGGTCGCATCACGTCGAATAAAAAAACAGTTGCTGCAGCATTTAGTTCTATGTTTCTTCCTTGAAAGGATAAAAAAAGGCTGAAAAAAGTTTTTCAGCCTTAGTCCGGTTTTTCAAAAAGGAATAAACGTCTTGATATAAGTTATTTGCCCTAATTGAGCGTATTATGGGTTAAAACAAAGAATCGAAAGTGACAAAATAAATGCTTTTGTAAAAGTAGCAATTTAAAAAATGGCGGAAGTAGGGTTTTTTTACCCGATTATGGTAATATATTCACTTAATTTTTTAAAAAGGATAATCAATTCCAATAGTTGCATTAAAATTTTCATATCTCCACAGGCGATTCTCATAAGCTGATCCAAACAGATTTTTGAAATTTACACTTGGAAATTGCCAACCATCGTTTTCCAAAATATCTGGTCTTTTAAACCGCAGCGCTACATCAAATCTTAAAACAAAATAAGAAAAATCGAACCGGAAGCCAACGCCTGATGAGACTCCTAGTTGTTTATACAAGTTTTGAAATTTGAATTGAGTGGTATCTTCTTTGCCATCCGGGCGTGTATTTTTAAAATTCCAGATATTACCAATATCGGTGAAAACCGCCATTTTAAAAAGCACCGCATTTGAAAAAAGTGGCGCCACATTAAACCGGTATTCTGCATTTCCTTCCAATTGGATATCGCCGGTGCGGTCATTAAAACGGATTCCCGTTGATTGATAAGGAGCCAACGGCTGTCCGCCCACACCAATTCCCCGAACGGGCCAGCCACGCATGCTGTTTGGGCCGCCACCAAAGTATTGTTTAAAAAATGGAAGCGTCGTGTCACTATTTGATAAAGGAATTCCTACGCCTGCAAAGGCCCGGAAAGCAATGGCAGATTTGGGATGATTGATCGTATAAACATATTCTATGTCTGTTTTTATAAATTCCTTTAAATATTTATTGAAAAAATTTCCTGTCTGAGCGTTCTTATTTTTTTCTTTTAAAAGATCCCATGGTAATCCTGATTCTTCGAAGTTGATTTTTAAATTGGTGATTAATTTGGGATTCCTTGGATTAGCTTTTACCAGGTTATAGCTGATTGCAGAACCCATTACCAGAGCAGTATTGAATGAATATTTTAAGAAAGGATTTTCATTTAATGTACTGTCAAAACTTGCCGAACGATTATATAAACGGCGGTAATCAAAATTAAAAAGCTTCAAACTCCATAAGTGTTTTGTATTATTGGTCCAGTTAAAACCATATGCAGTATTAAACACTTGTTGATTGAAAAAATCAATGCGGTTTATGAGAGAAATATTCGTATTGATGAATGATTGATTGGTGATCAAATTTTTATTGTTGTAAACGCCCAGTGGGAAAATGAACTTTGGAAACAACAAGGTATTTGAATAACTCAATTCATTTGAATTGATAAACGTACCACTGCTGTTTCTGTGAGAAGTATTAAATTCGACACCGGCTTTTATTCCGTTTGTCATCCGAATTGCAGATTTGGCAAGGTTTCTATCAGTAACTGATAAATTTAAAGACAGACCCAAAAGATTTCCTGATGCAGAAGTAGTAAGGCTGCTGGTAGCATTATTTGCTGAATAACTCATTTCAATGTTCCCTTCAAAAGCATATTTTTTCAGAGGAATTAATTTAACCACCATATTCAGGAGATTGGTATCTTTTTCTTCAATGATATCAATGGTTGGACTTTCCCAAACACCTAGTTTGTACAGATCATTTATTGTTTTAAAATAATCATCCTGGCGAAAAACATTTCCTTTTTTTACGGCAATATTTCTTCTCAATAATGAAAATTTAAAAAGCTTCCGATGAAATTTTGCGGTGTAATTTTTAAACATACGAACCTGTAAATTACTGTCAGTGTATTCGTCGCCCGGTACATAATCGGGCAATACATAAATATTATTGATATAATATTTCTGCAAATTGCTGCTGTCGGGCAAATTATTTAATTGAAATCCAAGCCGGATCTTTGGATTTTTTCGCTGCTGATTTGCTTCTGCCAATAAACGTAATTGCTCAAATGGATCTTCTGAAACACTTGTCAATGCCGCAATTGTAGTATCACCGGTTGCTCTTATTTCGTCAGCAGTAAATTTATAATAGCCGTTATTTTTATAAAGATTTACGAGCCGGTTTGTTTCCTGCAAAATGCCACTTTTGGTGATTGGTGTATTGGGCTGAAGCAGCGATTCTTTTTTGGTGGAAACTGCCAGCTCTTCCAACTCAGGTTTTGTAAAAAGATAAGCCAAAGTGTCTATCATTGTGCGTTTTCCAGCATCAACGTTGTAGGTAACTGTTACTCTTTCCTGGTTTTTTTTTCTTGTAACCGTGTCAAAAGAATAAGAAATATTCGAATTATAGAAACCAAGATTTTGCAAAGCCGCAGTCATATTTGCCGCAGATTGAGCCACTGCATTTGTATCAAAAACCGGCGGGTTGTGAAGGTAATGAAACATAAAAAATTTATCTTTTACCATCACTTTTGCGCTGTCATCCAATTGGGTGGTTAATTTTGATTTGATACTTACTTTGTCGTCTTTCGTTACATTACTTGCTTTTAGTTTGATATTATTTTTAAAAATGAAAGGCACATTTTTTTGATATTTTTGAACAATTGTACAACTTGAGAAAAATATGATTGCAAAAAAAAGTTTCAGGAAAAATAAGACGGAAATTTTCACAGAGTTGTTCCCTTTCATAATAAAGAAGCCATGTTGAGCAAAAAGATTGTCAAATATATTCAAAGTTTGAGCCATAAAAAATTTCGTGACGAAGAAGGGGTTTTTGTTGCTGAAGGACCAAAGGTTGTTTCTGAATTTTTATCTGCAGAAATAATAGAATGCAAAATAATTTGTGCAGAAAAGGATTGGCTTTTTGAAAACAAAATTTTATTAAAAAATATAAATCCGGCAAATATTTTTGAAACAGATGAACATTGGCTGAAAAGTATTTCGCTTTTGAAAACACCAAATAAAGTAGTTGCGGTTTTTACGAAAAAGCCTACAGTTGAAAATCAAAATCATCATGGCAAAATTTCGCTAATGTTGGATGATTTACAGGATCCGGGAAATATGGGGACCATCATCAGGATTGCCGATTGGTTTGGAGTTGAAAATATTATTTGTAGTGAGCACAGTGTCGATCGCTACAATCCCAAAGTAGTACAATCCACCATGGGCAGCCTTTTGAGAGTTAATGTGATTTATACAGATCTAAAAATATTTATGAAAAAAAATAAACAGATAGCCTTCTACGCTGCTTCTTTATCAGGCGTTTCTGTTTTTAAGTTGCCGAAAATTACTGAAGGAATTTTTTTAATTGGAAATGAGTCAAAAGGATTGGGCGAAGAAATATTAAAATCTGCTTCGCAAAAAATTACCATTCCAAAAGCGGGTCATGCAGAATCATTAAATGCAGCAGTGGCAGCGGGCATAATCTTATCACAGGTTGTTTTTCATTCCTGATTTTTAAAAATACAAAATCACATTAAAACTTCGTTTACTGAAGTAAGAAACAATCATTGATAACTTACCTTTATCGCGTTTAAATAAAAAATATGCTAAAAGTTGGAGTATTTGGGGTCGGCCATTTAGGAAAATTTCATTTGAATAACTGGAAAGAAATAGAAGGTGTCAAATTGATTGGATTTTATGATCCTTCTGATTTAAATGCGAACGAAGTAAAAAAGGAATACGCTTTAAAAAGGTTTAAGAAAGCGGATGATTTGATTGAAGCATGTGACGCAATCGATATTGTAGCGCCAACAACCGAACATTTTGAATTATGTAAAAAGGCCATTCTAAAAAGCAAACATGTGTTTGTTGAAAAACCCTTGTGCAACACAATGGATGAAGCAAAGGAAATCGTGAAGCTCGCAAAAGAAGCAAACATCAAGTTCCAGGTTGGACATGTGGAGCGTTTCAATCCTGCGCTGTTGGCGGCAAAAGAACATGAACTGAATCCGATGTTTATTGAAGTGCACCGCCTTTCTCAGTTCAATCCACGTGGTACCGATGTGAGCGTAATTTTGGATTTAATGATCCATGATATTGATATTATTCTTTCGTTGGTAAAAAGTAATGTGAAAAATGTGTTTGCCAATGGCGTAAATGTTTTAAGCGATACGCCGGACATTGCGAATGTGAGGATGGAATTTGACAATGGATGTGTAGCGAATCTTACTTCATCGAGGATTAGTATGAAAAAAATGCGTAAGATGCGGTTGTTTCAAAAAGATTCTTATGTAGGAATAGATTTTTTAGAAAAAAAAACAGAGATCATTAAATACAAATCCCCGGAAGATAAAAATGTTTTTACGTTTGATATTGATACCAATCACGGTAAAAAGACGATTGCAATCGCAGCGCCCGTAGTGAAAGAGAACAACGCTATAAAAATGGAACTAACTAGTTTTGTGAATGCTATTAATAACAACAGAACCACCGTCGTTACTGAGGTTGACGGCTTTCGTGCCATGGAAGTTGCACATTTGATTTTGGATAAGATCAACCGGAACCAGATCGGGTAATTTTAATTTTATTACAATTTGCAAAAGCGCTTACACATTCGATTTTATGCATTAGGCGATTTACTTGCATCTGTTGTTGCGTGGATTCTTTTTTATTGGATCCACAGGCATCTTGGGGGAGAAAGTTTTGTGTTTAGCAAAAAATTTATTTTTGGTTTAATATTTTATCCGCCTGGATATTTGCTTTTATATCACCTTTCCGGAACATATAAAAATCTTTACTACAAATCAAGATTGCTTGAATTGTTCTCTACTTTTTTAAGTACTTTTCTTGGAAGTATTATCTTGTTTTTTATTTTCTTATTTTATAAAAAACATCAAAACCTGAGCACTTTTTACACTCAGTTTTTTATTCTGTTTGCTCTCCAGTTTTTAATTACCTATTTTGTCCGCTTTTTGTTTTTAAGTAAAGCCCATAGCCAGTTACAGGATGAAGAAGTATGGTTTAATACTTTAATTATTGGTAATCCGGAAAAAGCAAAAGAACTGTATCATTCAATAAAATCGAATAAGGAAAAAAGCGGCTATCGCATCTGTGGTTTTATTTCTTCAGACGAAGAAAATAACCTGGAATGGGATCGGGAAATTTCATTTTTGGGAAATATAAATGCAGCAAAAAATACGATAGATAGATACGCAATTAGTGAAGTGCTCATTGCATTGAACAAAGAGGAGAGAGAGGAACTCGAAAAAATTTTGCAATTGCTTGCAGAAAAAGAAGTGAATGTAAAAATGGTGCCCGATAAAATTGATATTCTGACCGGAAGTGTACGGACAACAAATATTTTGGGAACGCCGCTGATAGAAATTCGTACCGGTTTGATGAATGCATGGCAGCAAAATGTAAAACAATTGGTTGATATTATAATTTCAGTTTTTGGGATCATTGTTCTTTCACCATTGATTTTATACACCGCTATCAGAACGAAATTGTCGTCCAAAGGAAGGATTTTTTATTCGCAGGAAAGAATTGGCCATAAAGGCAAAAAATTTTTTATCTACAAGTTCAGGTCGATGATAACAGATGCTGAAAAGAACGGGCCAATGCTGAGTAGTGATCATGACGAAAGAATTACCAGGTGGGGAAAGATCATGCGGCGTTGGAGATTGGATGAATTGCCTAAATTGTGGAATGTGATAAAAGGAGAAATGAGCCTTGTTGGCCCTCGCCCGGAAAGAAAATATTATATTGATCAGATCATTAAAAATCATCCGGAATATAAAATATTATTAAAAGTGAAACCCGGAATTACCAGTTGGGGAATGGTAAAATTTGGATATGCTCAAAATATCGGGGAAATGATTGAACGAATGAAATACGATATTATTTATATCGAGAACATTTCATTGGCACTCGATTTTAAAATTATGATTCATACGATCAGGATTATTTTATTGGGCAAAGGGAAGTGAACAGTAAAAGAAGAAAAAATTGCAATTTTCATTTGCAAGTTTAGGTTGATTTTTCTAGCTCTACTTGCACGACTGTATTATTTATCGTAAACAATTTGCAGCAAAGCAAGAAATATCTCATTTTCTGATTTTATTTGAAAGTCGTCGATCTCTTCACAATAGTATTACTCTGAATTTTTTTCCCCTTTTTTCCCCAACTTTACAATATCGCCTGATTTAAATAATATAGGCTCTAGCGTTTCTTTCCATTTGGGTATTTTGCGAAGAAGGAATTCCAGGTCCATTCCGAAATGTTTAAACTCTTCTGCTTGTGCATTCTCCATAATCGCTTTGGCATCATTATCCTTTTCAACAGAAATACGTTGTTGATACCAATTAATTGCTTCAGCTTCCTCCGTTAAAGAGGCAAACATCCTGGCAAGTGTCCTTGTCTCTTCCTTGAGTTCTTGAGGCGGTTCGTGATACTGGTTAAATCCCATTTGAACATAAATATTAAAAAGATTAATTAAAGATTTAAATTTCCTCAATAATTATTCCAAAGAATATTAAAATCTTTCCTTCAAATACTTAGTTGTAAAAATCATTAGCCTCAAGTTCATCAAGTTTTTTTATTTAAACCAGTTATAAAAAAAAATCCTGCAAAAAGCAGGATCTTTTTTTATAAAGCTTAAAAAATTATTCAGCTACTACTTCAAAATCAATTTCAGTTTCATGTCCTTTACCGAAATCAATTTTGGCTTTGTAGTTTCCTAATTCTTTCACGTCATCGATAATGGTGATTCTGCGACGGTCTATTTCGTAACCTTTTTGTTCACGAATGGCTCGTGCGATCTGAACAGAAGTGACGCTACCAAATATTTTTCCGCTGGTACCGGTTTTAGCGCCAATTTTAAGTGGAGATTCCTGTAAAACACCAACCACACTATTAATTTCTGCCAAAAGCTTTTCTTCTTTTTTAGCAAGTTGTTTTTTGCGCTCTTCTAATTGTTTTAGGTTAGAAGGATTCGCTTCAACAGCTAATTTGTGGGGAATTAAGTAATTGCGGCCATAGCCATCTTTCACATTTACCAATTCGTGAGCACCGCCCAGGTTGTTTACATCTTTTATTAATATTACCTGCATTTGTTTGCATTTTTACCCAAACCGCCACTGGCAGTCTTTCTCCCGACCATGATCGGGATTAGGGTGGTTAAAAAAATTATTTCATTAGATCTGTTACGTAAGGAAGAATAGCCATTTGACGGGCTTTCTTTACAGCTTCGCTCACTTTACGTTGGTATTTCAAAGAATTACCGGTGATGCGGCGGGGAAGCAATTTACCTTGTTCGTTCAGGAATTTTTTCAAAAAGTCAGCATCTTTGTAGTCAATGTATTTGATGCCCAATTTCTTGAAACGGCAATATTTCTTTGGCCGTTTTTCAGCTTTTATCGCCGTCAGGTATTTGATTTCGTTTGCTTTAGCCATTGTTTACCTCCGCTTTTTCGATTCCTGTTGGTACGCCTTTTCTCTTTTTTGCATTGTACTCGACGGCGTATTTGTCGAGTGCAGTGAACATGTGACGGATAACTGTTTCGTCACGCAAAAGCTGTGTTTTCAGCTTTTCATTGAAGTCGGTTGGCGCAGCATATTCCAGAACCCAGTATAAACCGGTAGTTTTTTTCTGGATTGGGTACGCCAGTGATTTTAATCCCCAGGGATTTTCGTTTACAACCTCTCCGCCATTTTCAGTAACGAGCGAAGTGAACTTATTCTGAGCGGCTTTGAACTCCTCTTCAGATAGTACAGGGGTAAAAATCACCATCAATTCGTAATTCTGCATTAATCGTGTTTTTTGGTGAATAAAATTTATAATTTGGGCGGCAAAGGTAAGGGATTTAAATTACTGAGGAAAAGAATTAAGCCTAATTATTCATAAATATTTGAAGGCTTTTGAAAATGAAAAAGAGCCGGCAATTTATGAAGTTGCCAACTCTTTTCAATAATTTATCTCAAAATTCCTTTTATGGGAAAATTCCTAATTCAGCATAAGAAGTAGCTACCTTATTAATGGCACAAACATAAGCGGCAGTCCTCATATCCGGAATCGCCGGAGTTTTTTGCCAGATGTCAACGATTTCACGGGTTGCGGTAATCATTGTTTCTTCCAGCCCGCTTCTTACCAAATCTACTTCATCAGCGCCGTGAAGGATAAAATCCCTTTCAGATGCACTCATCTTTTTTCCGGTAAGCTCTTCTACCTGGTTTACGATATGATGATTCATATTTTCGCTAAATCTTTTTTCCAGACGACCATAGCGAACGTGGCTCAAATTTTTTAACCATTCAAAATAACTAACGGTAACACCGCCGGCATTCAAGTACATATCAGGAACAATCAATACGCCTTTTGGATTTAAAATTTCATCAGCTTCCGGTGATAAAGGCCCGTTTGCCGCTTCTCCTACAATTTTTGCTTTTACCCGGTCAGCATTTTCCGCATTGATCACATTTTCCAAAGCAGCAGGAATTAAAATATCACATTCCATTTCCAAAGCATCAGCAGATTTTTCAAAGTTTTCAGCACCAGGAAAATCGAGAATCGAACCTGTTTTTTTGCGATGCAGCCATACTTTTTCAACGTCAAGACCTTTATAGTTTTTGATAGCACCTTCCATCTCTGCAAGGCCGACGATTATGGCTCCTGCCTGTTGGAAAAATAATGCAGAATGATAACCTACGTTTCCCAATCCCTGCACACAAACACGTTTGCCTTTTACTCCTGTTGGCAAACCAAGTTTTTCCATTAATGTTGTCATATTGCAAACCTCAGTAAGACCATAAAAAACGCCCAATCCTGTTGCTTCTCTTCTTCCGCGCACACCGCCTTGCGAAACAGGTTTTCCTGTTACACAGGCAGCAGCATCAATTTCACCCGGATGCATAGCGGTATAGGTGTCGAGTATCCAGGCCATTTCTCTTTCTCCCGTTCCATAATCCGGAGCCGGAACATCGGTCCCGGGGCCGATAAAATTTTTCTTGATTAATTCAGCAGTATAACGACGGGTGATTTTTTCGAGTTCATAAGGTGTGTATTCCCTGGGGCTTATTTTGATTCCCCCTTTAGCGCCTCCAAAAGGTACGTTTACGATTGCACATTTGTATGTCATCAGAGCCGCAAGAGCCATCACTTCATCCTGGTTTACTGCATTGCTAAAACGGATGCCACCTTTGCAGGGCGTTTTATGATGAGAATGTTGAACACGATACGCTTCCAACGTTACAATTTCACCATTTTCTCTTTTAATTGGGAAGCGCATCTGGTACACACTATTGCATTGCTTTATTTGTTGCAGAATTCCATTATCCCATTGAGTAAAAACGGCCGCTTTATCAAAGCTTTTCTCTACGTTCTCAAAAAAACTATACGGAACTTGTGATGACATGATTTTTATTTTAGTGAAAAATTTAAATGATGCAGTTAATAATTTTATAACGACTTTTCTTTTTTCGACACCTTTCTGTCAATTCTGATTAAATATAAAAAGAACACGACAAGTATAACGATGCACACAGCCATTACTACATATATTTTATCATGGCTTCTCATTGTTTCGTCAACAGTAGAAGAAGAGGTTTGTTGCGCCCACAAAACCGGCGACAATAGAAATAGTATAACAGCAAAGCTTAGACGCTTTAAAAACAATTTATTCATGAATTAAATTTTTATTGGCAAGCAGGCTTAAACGTATTTTTAAACTGCTGATCCAGATTCCTAAAAGCAGCCAGCCAAAAACCGCAGGCCAAAAGATCAAACGCATGGTAGCGTCAAGACTGTCGCCTCCAAGCGCGGGATTTCCACCGCCTTTTGCGCCTTCCATTCCTCCTGGATGAAGAGATTGTACAAGGCGTGGCAGGATCATTATTAGAGGGATGTAAATAAAATATGCGAAAATATTATAAACAGAAGAGACGCGTGCTCTTTTATCAAAATCAGTCATGGACCCGCGTAAGACGACATAGGCTAAATAAATCAAAACTGCAATGGCAGCCGCTATTTGTTTGGGATCGTTGCTCCAAAATTCCCCCCAGGTATATTTTGCCCATATTGAACCGGTTGCTAACCCAAGAATTCCAAATATAATTCCTGTTTTTGCGAATTCAGATGCGTATATATCGTATTTGAGGTTTTGAGTTCTGAGATAAGCAATTGAATAAGAAAGTGATAAAGTAAGCAATCCCATCTGACCAAACCACATGGGAACATGAAAAAAGAAATTGCGAATACTTTGATGAAGATTTCCAATAATAGGAACTGGAATCAGAAAACCGGCAGTGAAGGTTAAAAACAAGAAAATAATACACAATATCTTCCACCACTTTAGTTGCATGTAGTTTTTTTTGTAGGACAAAATTAAGGATAATATCGGTGTATTTCTTTAAATGTTTGAGAAGAACTTACGTTTTTGGATGTAATTTGAAGGAAGCAACAGAGAAGTGGAAATTTTCAAAAAGTATTTATAAATCGTAGAATATGAATCATAAAATAATGAGATAAATTGATAATTCAATAAAGTATTATGAAATCGTCAATCCTTCCACAAAAAAGGAAATAACACAACAGACAATACAATAACCAATAAATCCAGCCCGGTTAATAAAAGAGAAATTTGTAAAATTGCTCCTTCTCTGAAAACTTCCCCATACGCAGCTTTTGATAACCGAATCAATAATAATAATTGTGGAATAATCAGTGGAAATCCAAGTATCGCCATAATCGCGGCATTTTGATGCGCTTTTGCTGCAATTGCTGACATTAACGTAAATACCAGGCTTAAACTTAATCCTCCCAGACAAGCAATGCCAATAAATTGTAATTCGTTCATTACCGGGTTTCCCAATAAAAATCTAAACAGAACCAGGCTCAAGAAAACCATCAAAAGCATGATCACGGTACTGTAAATTAATTTGGAAATTATAAAATGTATAGGGCTTACGATTGAATAAAAATAAAGCATTCGCCCCTGGCTTTCCTGCATAAAACTTTTAGCCACTGCATTTACACACACAAACAATTGGATCATCCAAAACAGCCCGTTATAAACAGTACTTTCAGGTTGGCCCATTGCCAGGTACAATACAAAAATAGTACTCGCTACATAAAGTAAAATTCCAAAAAAAGTATGCTGCTGCCGTAATTCCAACAGAAAATCTTTTTTTAAGAGCGTGATTATTTTCGACACAATAAAATTTACAAAGATGAATTACAAATAAAAGGTAAAAATACTTTTTAAATTGTCATTCTTCGACAATTCTGAAGTTTGTATAGCATTAATATTAATTCAGCCCGAACTCTTTTTTTGAATACGCAGATAAATCAATTCCAGTAAAGCAACAAATAACCCTGATTTTAAATACTCTTTTAATACTTCTTTCGCAGGTAAATTAAAGTCTTTGCTAATGTTGCCATTCGACGCATTTATCACTTCTATCGGGCATAGAAATTGTGACCATTTTTATTAGATTAAATAAATTTATGATTGATAACGTATTTGTGGAAATTTAAATCAAATGATATGGAAAAACTTACCGTAAATATTGAATTAAATGATGTAACGCTGATTGGGAATCTGAATCAACCCGCCAATCCGCGTGCGCTGGTGATTTTTGCACATGGAAGTGGCAGCAGCCGTTTAAGTCCGAGGAATAATTATGTCGCTGATATTTTAAATCAACATCACATTACAACGTTGCTTACCGACCTTTTGACACCTGAAGAAGACGAGGTTTACGAAAACCGTTTTAATACCGATTTGTTAACAGACAGACTGATCAGAGTGACCGAAAAAATGCTGGAGCAGATCGCATTTGACGTTTTACCGATTGGATATTTTGGTGCCAGTACAGGAGCGGCGTCGGCGTTGGATGCTGCGGCTTTTCTCGGCGATACAGTAAAGGCTGTCGTGTGCCGCGGAGGTAGGGTAGATATGGCCAAAAACCTGTCTGAAGTAAAAGCACAGGTCTTGTTGATTGTTGGTTCGCGTGATTTACCAGTGATCGATTTGAATCAGAAGGCATATGAATCTATGAGGACCAAAAAGAAAATGTATGTGGTGGAAGGCGCTTCCCATTTGTTTGAGGAGCCAGGCAGCCTGGAGGAGGTTGCAAACGCGGCGGCAGATTGGTTTGAGTTGCATTTATGCAATCAAACGCTTACAGAAAACACTCCCTAATTATGTATTTTATCAACAGATTTGATGCCGCTATGAAGCTCTCAAAAAAACTCGGTAAATACAGAGGGAAAAATGGGGTGATTCTTGCTGTACCTCGCGGTGGTGTTCCTATTGGTTTTTACCTGGCTCGTTACCTTGATTTTCAACTGGATCTGTTGATGACTAAAAAAGTCGGCCATCCTTTGAACCCGGAATTCGCAATAGGAGCTGTTGGTTTGGAGGATTCAATTATTGAAGAGAGTGAAAATGTTCCGCCGGAATATATAAAACAGAAAACTTCAGAAATTCGTGAGCAATTGAAAAAACGCTATAAAGACTTTATGGGTGAAAAAGAGCCTTTGGATTTGAAAGGGAAAATCATCATTGTGGTCGATGATGGTATTGCTACCGGACGTACAATTCTTGCAACCATAAAAATGCTTCGAAGCAAACATCCAAAGAAACTCATTGTAGCAGTTCCGGTTGCATCAAAGCAGGCTGCAGAACGAATTAGTAAAGAAGTAGATGAATTTATTTGCCTTCACATACCTGTCCCTTTTTTGGGAGTAGGAAGATTTTACAATGATTTTAGCCAGACAACTGATGAAGAAGTAACCGGTCTTTTAAAAGAATTGAACGCACGAGGCCATGCAGCATAATTCTTTTCTTATATTTTTCTGATAATAAATTAGATATTGCTCTAAATTTATTTTTTGCCAAAACGTGCAATCTATTCCATTTGAATGTGATGAAAATATTTTTGAAAAAATCTTTAAAAAAATCTGCACGTGAAAATACTTGAATCCTTTTATCTTCGTTTTAATGACAAAGTTTTTAATAATAGGTCTGGGCAATCCTGGGAACGAATATGCACACACAAGGCATAACATCGGATTTGATATTTTAAATGCTTTTGTTTTGAAAAATAATGCCTTTTTCCAATCTGCAAGATTGGCAGAAGTAGCAGAAATAAAATTTAAAGGGAAAATATTTGTTTGTATCAAACCAACTACTTTTATGAATCTCAGCGGAAGAGCCGTAAAGTACTGGTTGGATAAGGAAAAAATTTCCATTGAAAATTCTTTGACAATAGTGGATGACCTGGCACTTCCTTTAAGTAAATTAAGATTACGAAAAAGAGGTTCCGATGCAGGTCATAACGGTTTGAGAGACATTCAGAATGTATTGGGAACTGATGAATATCCCAAATTGCGTTTTGGGATTGGAAATCAATACCCAAAAGGCATGCAGGTACAGTTTGTTTTAAGCCGTTGGTTGCCCGAAGAATTGCCGTTGGTTAAATTAAAAATCACAAAAAGCATTCAAGTAATTGAAGAATTTGCCACCATTGGAATTGACAAAACAATGAGTGATGTAAATAATCTAACTTTTATTTGATAAATTCACAGATAAATTCTTTTTTAAATTCGTTTTTTATATTTTCGCATAACCTTTGAAAAAGCCCTGACTAAACCTGATTGAAATGAAAATATTTTGTATAGGGCGTAATTATGCCGATCATGCTAAAGAAATGGGGAGTGCAGCTCCTGACGAACCCATTATATTTATGAAGCCGAAGAGCGCTCTTGTGCAAGGCCATACACCATTCTATTACCCGGAATTTACCAATGACCTTCATTATGAAGCGGAGCTGGTAGTACGTGTGAGTAAAAACGGGAAATACATCCAGGAAAAACACGCTTCCAATTATTATAATGCAATAACTGTCGGAATCGACTTTACCGCCCGTGATATTCAGCAACAATTAAAAGAAAAAGGACTTCCGTGGGAGAAAGCTAAATCTTTTGATAATTCTGCAGCAGTAGGTAAATTTATTGATTTTACATCCCCTATTGACAAAAAGAATATTAATTTTTCTTTATCAAAAAATAAAGAAATAGTACAAAAAGCCAATTCCGGCTCGATGATTTTTTCGATAGATAAAATCGTTGCGAATATCTCTAATTATTTTTCAATTAATATCTGTGATCTCATTTTTACCGGTACACCCGCTGGAGTAGGAGAGTGCCTCGTCGGAGATTTACTACAGGGTTATTTCGAAAAAGAATTGGTGCTTTCCCTCGAAATTAAATAATTTATTTGCGTATTTTTTCTAAGAACAAAAAGGAAAAGAGTTTTTCAATTTTAATTTTGTAGAAACCGGGAGCGAACATTTAAATTTGAAAAAGAATTTCTTTGTTCATCAGAAAAAAATTCCCTCATGTCTGCTCGCCAATATCGCAAGGTTTTTACATTTTTTGCAAATTTACTTTCAGCGTTTTTACTAATATCGTTTTCAGCATTTTCTTTACCAAAAAATTCCATTTCGGTAAATGTTGACCAGCGAACCGGGAATTACAGTGTTACTTCCAACACGCTTCAGTGGAAATTTAGCGGCACCATCGGGCAAAAGTTATCTCAATTAAAAACATCAAAAGGACATGATGCAATTGGCAACTTTCAATCGGTATTTTTTTCCTGGAAAAATAAGAATGAATATGCAGCCACCATTCGCTGGTATGATGAAAAACCGGTGGTGATCTTTTCTTTGTCGCTTCCCAATGGCGCTGAAAATCAGGTGGTTTCTTTTCCTGATTTTAATGAACTTCCTTCCTCGCTTTTTCATTTCAGTTATCGTAATGATGTTTTTTCTGCCCCTGAATTTTCTTTAACTGAAACTTCAACACCGTGGTTGCTTTTTGATAAAAATAAAAATGCCTGTGTTATTTCTCCGGCTTCTGATTTTATTGTTTCAAAAATGACCGGCGATGGGGAAAGCCGCATCAGCAGTGGATTAAATGAAGAAATAAAAAATTTGCCAAAGGAATTTTCGCATTCTACGATCATGGTTTTTGATGAAGGAATTCAAAATGCATGGAACATGTGGGGCAATGCTTTGAGAAAATTATACGATCGTGTTCGTCCCCATAATGATGCGGATATTGTTTTGAAATCTTTTGGATATTGGACGGACAATGGCGCCGATTATTATTACAACTATGATACGACAAAAGGATATGAAAACACATTGCTGGATTTGAGAAAGGTGTATCAAAAAGAAAAGATTCCGCTCAGTTATATGCAACTTGACAGCTGGTGGTACGAAAAATCTATTTACGATCCTGATGGAAAACCGGATGCCGATCATAAAAATAAAGCGTTACCAAAAGGTGAATGGAACCGCTATGGCGGCTTGCTGGATTATGTTGCAGATCCTTTTTTATTTCCAAATGGTTTGGCTTCTTTTCATCAAAAGCTTGGGTTGCCTTTGGTAACGCATAACCGCTGGATTGATCCGCAAAGCCCGTATCACAAAAAATACAAGATCTCAGGTTACGCTGCCATTGATCCTCATTTCTGGAACGACATTATGCATTATTTAAAAAATTCGGGAGTGATTTGTTATGAACAGGATTGGCTCAATTATATTTACAACAAAAGCCCTGAAATGCTTGCCGACATTAATGTGGGGAATGAATTTACCGATGGAATGGCAAACGCGGCAAAAGCAAACGGTTTGAATCTCCAATATTGTATGGCTATGCCGAGATATTTTTTACAAGGATTAAAATATAATAATCTCACAACGATACGAACCAGCGATGATCGGTTTGAAACGCGCAAATGGATGCCTTTTATTTTCACTTCACAATTTGCTTATGAAATGGGAATCTGGCCGTGGTGTGATGTTTTTAAAAGCAGTGAAACAGGAAATATGATCGTTTCTGTTTTATCGGCAGGAGCAGTTGGAACCGGCGATGCGATTGGAAAAGAAGACAAAAAAAATATTATGCTCGCTTGCAGAAATGATGGCATTTTGGTAAAGCCGGATGTTCCGCTTCTTCCAATTGATGACGATTATTTACAGATCGCCAACCAGGAGAACAAACCTTTACTTGCATCAACTTTTACGAAACATTCCAACATAACCACGCATTATTTGTTTGCTTTTTCTGATAAAAAAACTACGGACAAAGATTTTAATTTTCGTCCTTCCGATTTAGGAATTACAGGAAAAATTGTAGTGTACAATCCGGTGAATCATGAATTAAAAGTGATGCAATCAACAGAAACATTTTCAGGGGCAATTCCTGATAAAAAATATGTTTATTACATTCTCGCTCCGGTGACCAAATCCGGAATTGCTTTTCTCGGAGATCAGAACAAGATTGCGGCCACAGGCAAAAAAAGAATTGCAGAACTAAGCAGTTCTGCAAATAATTTAAAAGTCAAAGTTCTTTTTGCCAAAGGCGAAAAAGAAATTATTTTATCTGGATATTCTCAAAACCAGGTTGTGGTAGATAAAGGGAAACTTTCTTTTGATCCCGCAACGCATCTCTTTAAATTAATATTATCTTCCGATGGAAATGAAAAGAGTATCGAAGTGAACCTGAAAAAATAAAATCGAATTATTTGTTTTTTTACTGCGGCAATTAGCTAAAAGTTTCTCTTATTTTTTCCCAGAATGTTTTATCGTTTTTATCAGGCTTCGGTTTGAAGTTTTCGCTGTCCTGCAAATTTTCCAACGCAATTTTTTCTGCATCGGAAACAGTTTGAGGTGTCCATACATTCACCTGGATAAGCTGGTCGCCTTTTTCATAAATACTATTTATAGACGGAAAGCCTTTTCCTTTCAGCCGGAAAATTTTTCCGCTTTGTGTTCCCGCTGGTATTTTTATTTTCGCGCGGCCATCTATAGTTGGTACTTCGGTTTGAGTGCCGAATACTGCATCTGTGAATGAAATATACAAATCAAAAGCAACATTTAATCCTTCCCGGTGTAAATAGGGATGGGCCTCTTCTTCTATTAAAATCACTAAATCTCCTGCGCCACCTCCGCGTTCACCCATATTGCCTTTTCCGCTCATGCTGAGTTGCATTCCTTCCTGAACTCCGGCGGGGATTTCCAATGTTACCATTTCTTCTCCGTAAACTCTTCCTTCACCTTTGCAAGCAGTACATTTATTAGTAATGACGCTTCCCTCACCATTACAATCAGGACAAGTGGTCACTGTTTGCATCTGCCCGAGAAATGTATTTTGCACTCTTCTTACCTGTCCGTTTCCGCCACAGGTTCTGCACGTTTGTGAACTGTTTTTATCTTTCGCCCCTGAACCGCCACACGCGCTGCAATAAACATATTTTTTTACTTTGATCGTTTTGGTGGTTCCTTTTGCAATTTCCTCGTAATTTACTTTAATTTTTACCCGCAAATTCGTACCTCTTGTACCTCTGCTTCTCCTGGAACTGCCACTCCTGCTGCCGCCGCTAAAAAAGCTGCCAAACATATCATCTCCGAAAATATCACCAAACTGGCTGAAAATATCATCCATATTCATTCCGTGACCTGAGAATCCACCTCCACGTCCGGGACCGAAAGCATTATGGCCAAACCGGTCGTATTGAGCACGCTTATCTGCATCACTTAAGATTTCGTAGGCTTCTGCTGCTTCTTTAAATTTTTCTTCTGCTGTATGATCGCCGGGATTTCTGTCGGGATGGAATTTCATCGCTACTTTTCGGTAAGCTTTCTTTATTTCATCGGCAGTTGAATTTTTATTTACACCGAGGATCTCATAATAATCTCTTTTTGTCATGGTACTTGCCATAATATTTATTTGTACTGCCATCTGCTAATGGCATTTTAATATGATTGAAATGATTATTCATTAAATTATTTGCCCACAACAACTTTCGCAAACCGGATCAGTTTGTCATTAAGCATATACCCTTTTTGTAGTTCAGCAACAACTTTGCCTTTCAATTTTTTGTCATCCACTCCAATTTCAGATACCGCCTCGTCTTTTTCTACATCAAATTCAGTATCTAAGGTTTTAATCGCTTGCAAGCCTTTTGCCTGAAGCGTTTTTCTGAATTTATCAAACACCAGTAATATTCCTTCTTTTACACTCTTTTCCACATCACTTTCCTTTAATTGATTTTCTGCTCTGTCCATATCGTCCAACACATCTAACAAAGAGATAATAACATCTTTGCCAGCTGTTTGCCTTTGCTCAATTGCTTCCTTTGAAGTACGCCTTTTATAGTTATCAAACTCAGCAAACAAACGAAGATATTTCTCTTTTTGTTCTGCAAGTTCGGTTGTAAGATTGTCTATTTCAGTATGTTCCACATCAGGAATAATTGCAGAATCTTTTGTCTGTTCGTCTAATTTGTTTTCACCTTCGGAAATAGCAAAATCCTCTGCTTCAACAGGACTTTTGGATTCATTTTCTTGCATGTTTTTCGATTTTTTACTGTTTTTAAAATTGGCTGCAAAGTTAGTACAGTCAAACTTTTTGCCAATATTAAATCTTAGACAAAATGACACAAAGAAGTACAGGAATTGTTAAAGGATTATTATTTAATCACCTGGAATTTTCCAGATTCAACGATGTTGCCATCTTTATCGCGCAGCTGAAAGATATAAACACCCCGATAGAAGTCGGTAAGAGAAACGATCATCTTTTGATCAGTAACCTTCAGGTCCTCAATTTTTTTGCCAATGAAATTAAAGATTACCAAAGTATAAGATTGATCGTAATTTTTTGAAAAGTCGAAATTAATAAAACTGCTCGCAGGATTGGGGTAGAATTTAATCGTTTTTACAACATCCGCTGTAAGATGCATCGGTTTGGATTGAGCAAGGCTGCTAAACTGGAAACCGGCAATAAGGATAAGTATGTATAAAATTTTTTTCAATAGAACAAAAGTATTAACTTAAAATTGAATCTACAAGTTTCGGGCCTTTTTATATTTTTCTAAAAAAAATAAAAAGAATAAGTCGAATGTCAACTTTAGAACGAATAATTTTTAAAATTATTGAATGGATCCTTTTTCTCGAAAACGGATAATACCGGATGCAATTCCTGTTTATTTGTTTTTTTACTGCATTTGATATTTTAAAAATCAAAAAGTTTAAAGAGCAATTTCTGGCAGTGTTTCTGCACTTTCCTTCGACTCTTTTTTTTCTGTTTCTGCATCTTTTTTTGTCAATATCAATCCAATCATCATAATTAAAGAAGTGATCACAATTACCTGGATGACCAGCGATTTATTGATTAGTGGAATGTGTTTTGCAGGCGCAATCGACAGAAACAATAAAATAGTTACAAGTCCGCGTGGAGCAATAAAAAGCAGGGGAATCAATGGTAGCCTTGAAATAAGTAATTGTGTAATTCTGAAAATAAAAATTATTGCCACGATTCCAAAAGTCCACCCTAATGTCTCTACTTTTATGATGTCTTTTGTCTCGATCATGTATCCAAACAATAAAAAAAATAAGGATCGTATCATAAAAGCTGCTTCAATGGTAAGTTCTTTAAACTTTTGCTTTTCTTTATCAAGTTCATCCGGCTTTACTTTTCGAAACCACCGAAACTTTTTTAATCCATTGAGGTTGCCCAGGAAAAGTCCGAACAATAAAATAAAAATGAGTGCCGGTAAATCATATTGATGAGCGATGGTATAAATTAAAATTACCAGTAAAATGATCGGTACAAACTTTATCTCGTGATCAATTTTGCTGAGTAACAATGAAAGCAAAATGATGCCGATAAGAGAAATAAAAGTGATGGCCAGTATCTGTAATCCAAAAGTGGCAAAAGACCTTCCATTTATATATTCATTGAGCGCAATAAAATTAAAAAATAATACACCGAGGATATCAGAAAAACTGCTTTCATAAATCACAAATTCTTTATCATCAGTAGCGAGGTTTTTAACGCTTGAAATAGCGATAGAACTGCTTATAACGCAAAGCGGTATTACGTTTGAAAGGCTATCTTTAAAAGAAGAAGGCATAAAATATCCAAGTAAATAAGCGAATAAAAAAGCCATTGAAAACATCGGTATTAATGCACCAAAAAATGATTTTCTCAGCAGGGGTAATTTCGATTTATTTAACTTCAATTCTAACGCGCCTTCGAGTACAATCAGGATCAATCCAACTGTTCCCAATACCGGTAATATGGATGAAAAGTCCGGCAGTTTTATACCCGAAACATAAGTGAGTTGCCTCGCAACCCAGCCAAGAAGCAGCAATAAAATCACCGCTGGAATTCTTGTTTTCTTGGCACTCAGATCAAAAAGATATGCGACTAACAACAGTACGCAAAAGGTAATTATTATTGTCGTGGTCATTAATAAAAGTTGGTTTTTCTAATGTGAAAATTTGCGAGTGCAGTAAACAAACAAATAACAGTGAATCTTATTTTCATAATGTAAAGAAAAGGTCTATTAGTTTAATCAACAATTGAATATTTCCGTCACACAATTTTGAAGCCCTTTTTTTATTTTAAGAAGTGATCCCCGCTTTTCTCTTTATGAGTATCTGTTTTTATATTGGTTTTTATTTTTTTAAGAAATGATCGGCAATCCAATATTATAAAATAAATAAGAAGACAAAAGCAAACGATTGTGATGAAATTTTTTTTGAAAACGAAAAAAAAATTTGGAGATTTAATTTTGTAACATACTTTTGCTGCCGCAATGACAATCACAAAAGCAAATACCGGTTTCTTTTACTTTAGCTTCTATTTTAGAAATAGTCCGGGATGCCTTTGTTAAAACTGAAATGAATCAGAATTAAAATAAAAGAATCCCGGCAAAAAAAGCCGGGATTTTTGTTTTGTATAACTGAAAAAGAAAATAGCGATACAGGGTTTTGAAGGCAGCTTTCACCAGGCCGCCGCAAGAAGGTTTTTTGGAAATGATGTGGAAGTGATTTGTTGTTCCACTTTCCGTGATGTAGTAAAGATTGCAGACGATAAGACCAGCAGCGACGGAGGTTTAATGGCAATTGAAAATTCAATCGCGGGAAGTATTTTGCCAAATTATAATCTTCTTCAAAAAAGTAATTTGAAAATAGTCGGGGAAGTTTATCTTCAGATTGATCAGAATCTGTTGGTAAATCCCGGAGTTACGCTTGATGATATCCGTGAAGTTCATTCACATCCAATGGCATTGTTGCAATGCATGGATTACCTGGAAAAACATAACTGGAAATTGATTGAAACAGAAGACACGGCGCTGAGTGCACAGCATATTCATCAGCACAAAAGCAAACATGTTGCCGCGATCGCGGGAGAATTAGCTGCTCAACTTTTTGAATTAAATATGATCGCTCCAAACATTCACACACAAAAAAATAATTACACACGCTTTTGGGTTTTAGAAAATTCAGAAACTGCGAATGAAGTTGCAGATGCAAACAAGGCCTCTGTTATTTTTCAAACAGATCATTCAAAAGGAAGCCTGGCAAAAGTTCTGACGAAAATTTCAGAAGGAGATGTGAATCTCAGCAAACTTCAATCAATGCCCATTCCCGGCAGCGATTGGAAATATTCTTTTCATGCAGATTGTGAATTCACTCACATCGATCAGCTGAATAATGTTTTGGAAAAAATAAAACCTTTTACCGCTGACGTGAAAGTGTATGGAGTTTATAAAAATGGAAAAACACCTCGTTAATAAACCGGTTAGAAATTTAAAATGGAAAATATAACGACAAATAAAACAATCGCCACACTGTCAAATCGTCTTTCAGGAATTGAAGAATATTATTTTTCAACCAAACTTCGCCAGATTGACGAAATGAATAAAGCAGGCAAGCAAGTGATCAATTTGGGAATCGGCAGCCCTGATCTTCCTCCACATCCGGATGTAATTAAGACTTTGGAAGAAGAGGCTGAAAAGCCGAACCAGCACGGTTACCAGAATTATAAAGGAAGTCCTGTTCTTAGAAGTGCAATTTCAAAATGGTACCAGAAATGGTATAATGTCACCCTTAATCCTGATACAGAAATTTTGCCTTTGATCGGAAGTAAAGAAGGAATCATGCATGTTTGTATGACCTACATTAATGAAGGTGATATTGTTCTAATTCCCAATCCTGGTTATCCTACTTATAAAAGTGCCGCAATAATTGCCGGAGCTAACGTTCATGCATACACGCTGACAAAAGAAAAAAACTGGTGTCCTGATTTTGAAGAATTGGAAAAACTGGATTTGCAAAAAGTGAAGTTGATGTTTGTGAATTATCCGCAGATGCCGACAGGACAATTGCCTACAAAACAAATGTTTGAAGAGCTTATTGCATTTGCAAAAAAATACCAGATTCTTGTTGTTCATGATAATCCGTATAGCTTTATTCTCAATGATCATCCGATGAGTTTATTGAGTTTGGAAGGCGCAAAGGATGTGGTGATAGAGTTAAATTCTTTCAGCAAAAGTCACAACATGGCTGGCTGGAGAGTTGGTATGCTTTGCGGAGCAAAAGAAAGAATTAATGAAGTTTTAAAATTTAAAAGCAACATGGACAGCGGCATGTTTCTTCCGCTGCAACTCGCTGCTGCAAAGGCTTTAGAGCTTGAGCAGGATTGGTACGATTCAATAAATAATGTTTACAGAAAGCGAAGAAAGAAAGTTTTTGAATTGTTGAATTTAATGAACTGTTCTTTTGATGAAAACCAGGCAGGGTTGTTTGTGTGGGCAGCAATTCCGAAAGAATACAAAGACGGATTTGAATTAACTGATAAAGTTTTAAATGATTCAAATGTATTTATTACGCCCGGCGGAATTTTCGGAAGTGCCGGTGAAAAATATATTCGTGTGAGTTTGTGTGCGACAGAAGAAAAATTAAATCAAGCAATCAACAGAATTAAAAAATAGCGTATCAAATGTTTGAAAAAGTAACGATAGTTGGTGTTGGTTTGATCAGCGGTTCTTTTGCGCTTGCATTGAGAGATAAAGGTTTTGCAAAAAAAATAATTGGTGTGAGCAGAACTGAAGCGAGCGCTCAAAAAGCAAAAGAACTCGGGATTATTGATGAGGCATTGCCATTGGAAGAAGCAGTGAAGCAAAGTGATTTTATTTATGTCGCCATTCCGGTTGACGCAACAATTCAGGTGATGAAACAAATCATGGATTTGATAACAGAAAAGCAGATTGTTGCTGACGCCGGTTCTACAAAATACGTTTTGTGTGAAGCGTTATCTAATCATCCAATGCGTAAAAGATTTGTTGCAACTCATCCGATGTGGGGAACTGAATATAGCGGGCCCGAAGCTGCTGTGCATGATGGCTTCACCGGTCGTTCATGCGTCATCTGTGAAAAAGAAAAGAGCGATGCGGAAGCTGTAAAGATTATTGAAAATATTTACGAAAAACTTGGAATGAATATCACGTACATGAACCCTGAAAATCATGATGTTCATGCCGCATATGTAAGTCATATTTCTCACATCACTTCTTTTGCGTTGGCGAATACAGTTTTGGAAAAAGAGAAAGAAGAAGATGCGATCTTTCAATTAGCCGGTGGAGGTTTTGAAAGTACCGTGCGTTTGGCAAAAAGTAATCCTTCGATGTGGGCGCCAATTTTTATGCAGAACAAAGAAAATGTGTTGGATGTTTTGAATGAACATATTTCTCAATTAAGAAAATTTAAAGCAAGTCTTGAAAAAGAAAATTTGAATTACTTAATTGAATTAATGGAGAATGCAAATAAGATAAAAAGAATTTTGAAATGAGGCCTCCCCTAATCCCCTCCAAAGGAGGGGACTTGAAGGCAGGCCTGCCTGGAAAATAAGAATCTTAGATATTTGGTGGTTTACTGTAAACTAACTTTTGTCAATTCGTGTAATTAGTGCAAAATAAATTCGTGTAATAAAAAATAAAAATTCGTGTAATAAAAAAATAAAAACAAAATAAAACAATGAACGAAACCATTCAAAAAGTATGGGACAAACGCCCGCTGATTATCAGTGGCCCATGCAGTGCTGAAACTGAAGAACAAGTTGTTGAAACAGCGACCAGGCTTGCAAAAACAGGAAAAGTAGATGCGCTTCGCGCGGGAATCTGGCAGCCAAGAACCAAGCCTGGAATGTTTGAAGGAATTGGTGTAAAAGGTTTGCCGTGGCTTGCCAATGCAAAGAAAATTTCAGGTCTTCCAATCGCTGTTGAAGTGGCTACCGCAAAACATGTAGAAATGGCTTTGCAATTTGATGTGGACATTCTTTGGATCGGGGCAAGAACTACCGTAAATCCGTTTAGCGTCCAGGAAGTTTGCGATGCATTGCGCGGAGTGGATGTTCCGGTTCTCATCAAAAATCCAATCAATCCTGATCTTGAATTATGGTCCGGAGGAATTGAGCGTTTGCAAAAAGTTGGCATGAAAGATATTGGAATGATCCACCGTGGATTTTCAAATTATGGAAACACAGAATTCAGAAATGCTCCAATGTGGCATTTGCCGATTGAAATGAAAAGAAGATTTCCAGACATGTTGATCGTTTGTGATCCATCGCATATATGCGGTAACAGGACTGGATTACATGAAGTAGCACAGAAAAGTATTGATCTTGATTTTGGCGGTTTGATGATTGAAACTCACATTGATCCGGACAAAGCATGGAGCGATGCAAAGCAACAGATTACACCGGAACAATTGTCAGAAATGTTGTCGAATTTGAAATGGCGTTTGGAAAATACTGATGAAAAAGAATTTGTAAATGCACTTTCCAAGCTTCGTGAACAAATCAACCAGATAGATGACGAATTGATGGCACTTTTGGGACAACGGATGAAAATTTCCAATAAGATTGGAGAATACAAAAGAGAAAATAATATCACGATTTTGCAAACTAACCGTTGGAATGAAATTCTTGCGAAGGCTTTTGTAAAAGGCGAAAAACTGGATCTGAGCAAAGATTTTATTACCAAATATTTTGACGCAGTACACATGGAAAGTATCAACCATCAAAACAGAGTAATGAATGAAGAGTAAAGAAATGCTTTCCAAAAAATATCGTTTTTCAGAAAAAATTGCGGACGCCTATTTTGATGCAGACTTTGCAATGCTTGAAAATGTGGTGAAGAAAGAAAGCACTATTCTGATCACTGACGAAAATGTTTTTGCAAGGCAAAAAGAAAAATTTTCAGAATGGAAAACGATTGTTTTGAAAGCCGGAGAGCCATTTAAAAATCAAAATGCCGTTAACGAAATTATCAATCAACTGATTGAATTCAATGCAGATCGTGAAACCTTTATTGTTTGTGTTGGCGGCGGCGTTGTTACTGATACCGCCGGTTTTGCGGCTTCTGTTTACATGCGTGGAATAAAATTTGGGTTTGTGCCAACAAGCATTTTAGGAATGGTGGACGCGAGTGTTGGTGGAAAGAATGGTGTTGACGTGGGCGTGTATAAAAATTTGGTTGGTGTGATCAGGCATCCTGATTTTTTGTTGTTTGATTATTCTTTTTTGGAAACATTGCCAGATGAAGAATGGATCAATGGTTTTGCAGAAATTGTAAAACACGCGTGTATCAAAGATGAAAACATGTTTGATCTTTTGAAAGAAAAAACTTTGAAAGATTTTCAAAATTCAAAAGATGACATTGGGAAATTGATTGAGAGAAATGTGGATATAAAATACAATGTTGTTGCCAATGATGAGTTTGAAACCGGTGACAGAAAGCTATTAAATTTTGGTCACACCATTGGACATGCAATTGAGAATACCGCCAAACTCCCTCATGGAAGTGCCGTCAGTATTGGAATGGTAGCAGCTTGTATTATTTCTGAAAAAATAAATGGCTTCTCTCATGAAGAGACTGAAAAAGTAAAGCAACTTCTTTCTAAATATCATTTGCCTGTTGCCTTTGATTTTGATAAACAAAAAACATGGGACATCCTTTTGCATGATAAAAAGAAATCCGGAAGCGATATGAATTTTGTAGTGTTGGATAAAATCGGCAAAGCATCGATTAAAAAAATTCATTTGACCGATTTGCATCAAATATTTTTCAATTGTTTCTAACTCATAACTGATAACTTAACTTTTTCAAAGTGAATATAACTATTACGCCTTCGTCTGTTTCAGGAAAAATAAAAGTGCCACCTTCTAAAAGCTCCATGCAGCGTGCTTGTGCGGCTGCATTGATAACGCCGGGCACAACTATCATTGATAATTTTGGAAGCAGCAATGATGAAAAAGCGGCCATGGATATAATTACAAAACTTGGAGCGACGATCAATATTGTTGACAATAAAATGGCTGTCACATCAAACGATTATATCTTTCGCTCCCAGTTTCCTGAAAAAAATGTCATTGTAAATGTGGGCGAAAGTGGATTGTCTATGAGAATGTTTGCCCCTATTGCAGGTCTTTTCAATTATGATATCATTTTCACGGGTGAGGGAAGTATTTTAAAAAGGCCGATGAATTTTTTTGATGAAATCCTTCCGTTATTAGATGTGCAAGTACATTCAAATAGTGGCAAATTACCGGTTACTTTAAGAGGACCGCTCCATCCGAAAGATATTACGGTTGACGGTTCTTTAAGTTCTCAATTTTTGACAGGATTGCTTTTTGCTTATGCAAAATCATGTACAGTTCCGGTTCGTATTACTGTGAAAGACTTATCCAGCCGCCCTTACATTGATTTGACGACTTCTGTTTTGAAAAGTTTTGGTTTCAAGATTGAAAATTACAATTACGAAGTTTTTACGATTTATCCGCGTGAACCATTGCCTGCTCACAGCATAAAATATACTGTCGAGGGTGATTGGAGCAATGCAGCTTTTCCATTAGTTGCCGGAGCAATTGCCGGTGAAATCACTTTAAAAGGCGCTGATCTTAACTCATGCCAGGGCGATAAAAATATCGTTCAGGCTTTATATGATTGTGGTGCTGACGTTCAGCTTCATAACAAAGAAATTTCCGTAAAGAAAAAACCATTAAAAGCATTTGAATTTGACGCTACCCATTGTCCTGATCTGTTTCCACCATTAGTTGCTCTTGCCGGTTATTGCAAAGGAAAAACAATGATCAAAGGTGTTACACGTCTTTTGTTCAAAGAAAGCAACCGCGCAGTAGCATTGAGAGATGAATTTAAAAAAATGAATCTTGATATTGAATTGAACGGCGATTGGATGACGATTAATGGAGGAAATGAAATAAAAGGTGCCAACGTTTCTTCACATAATGATCACAGGATAGCGATGGCGACTGCTGTCGCAGCTTTGGGAGCAAAAGGCAATACAATTATTCAGCATGCAGAAGCGGTAAAAAAATCTTATCCTGATTTTTATAAAGATCTTAAAAAGATAAAAACCAATTCCAATTCATTAAAAAATATGGATGTTATTTAGAGATAAATTTTTAAAAATAAAAAAGGTGGCTTATGAACAGCCACCTTTCTTATTTTAATTTTATTTTTTTTTTACCAGATTTTTATCCGCTCATTTTCCGGTTTATACATCTTATCTCCTGGTTTTACATCAAAAGCCCGGTACCAACTATCCATGTTGCTGATGGGAGCGTTGGATCTTGCTTCACCCGGAGAATGTGGATCTGTAAGAATGAGTTGGCTTGCATATTCAGGAACTGTATTTGACCGCCATATCTGCGCCCAACTTAAAAAGAAACGTTGATCGGGAGTAAATCCGTCAATCTTTTTATCACTCTTTCCTT
Source organism: Ginsengibacter sp. (assembly GCA_051959325.1). Lineage (GTDB taxonomy): Bacteria > Bacteroidota > Bacteroidia > Chitinophagales > Chitinophagaceae > Ginsengibacter. The sequence goes on from JBQCFI010000106.1 coordinate 40,870, forward strand.
CAGCTGTTTTTTTGAATGCTTCATAGGCAATGTTTAAGCCGCCAAGGTCTGCAAGATTTTCACCTAAAGTGAGCTTGCCATTTACATGTATAGAATCATTTACTGTAAATGCATTATACTGATCTACTACTTTTTTTGCAAGCACGTTAAATTTATCTGCATCTGCTTTTGTCCACCAATCGCGCAGGTTTCCATCAGCAGCATATTGACGGCCCTGGTCATCAAAGCCATGCGTTAATTCATGGCCAATCACTGCTGCAACGCCGCCGTAATTAATTGCATCATCCGCACCAAAGTCGAAGAATGGAAATTGCAGGATTCCTGCAGGAAATACGATTTCATTATTCCCAGCACTGTAATACGCATTGATGGTCGGAGGCGTCATTCCCCAGCGGGTTTTATCTACAGGTGTTCCCATTCTTGCCGCCATTTTATTATAGTTAAATTCACTTACACTTTTTAGATTTCCATAAAAATCATTTCTCCTGATCACCACGCCGGGATAGGTTTCCCACTTATCAGGATAGCCGATTTTATTTACGATGGCATGAAGTTTTGCCAACGCCTGCGTTTTTGTTGAGTCGCTCATCCAAGTCACCCTGTTGATGCGATCAGCAAATGTTTGTTGTACATTTTGTACCAAAGCCAGCATTCTTAGCTTGGCTGCTTCTGTAAAATACTTTTTTACATACAACTGTCCAACCAATTCGCCAAGAGATCTGTCAAGAAGTGAACTGATCGTTTGCCATCTGGGTGTGATTTCTTTTTGCCCGGTCATCACTTTTGTAAATTCAAATGACCTGTTTACAAAATCACTGCTTAAATAAGGTGCAGCAGATTCAATCACTTTCCATTGCAAATAAGCTTTCCATGTGTTCAGAGGAACTGCAGAAAACAAAGCATCTGCACCTTTGAAGAATTCCGGATTATTCACCAGGATGCTGTCAGCACCGGTTACTTTCATTGTTGTCATCAAATTTTTCCAATCAAATCCCGGCGTCATTTTGGTAAAATCGACCAACGCAAATTTGTTGTATGTTTTCTTAGGATCTCTCATTTCCACGCGGCTCAATTGCAGTTTGGCCAATCCTGTTTCAAGTGCTAAAATATCATGTGCTTTTTGTGAAGCTACCGGAAGATCATCACCGGTCATGTGAAACAAATCGGTCATGTAACTTACGTAAGCTTCCCTGATTGTTTTGCTCCTCATGTCATTTTTTAAATAATAATCCCTGTCAGGAAGACTGGTGCCACCTTGTGAAAATTGTGGAATGTAAGTGTTTACATCTTTATCATCCTGCCCGACAGAAAACCGAAATAAAGGACTGCCAAGCCCTTCGGTTCTTAGAATAGCTATTTGATTTAATGCCTGTTGTTTGGTGCTGATGTCAGCTAAATTCTGTAATTCCGCTTTAATGGGAGTGTAGCCTAACTTGTCGATTGCAGCCGTATCCATACCGCTCGCATAAAAATCTCCGACGCGTTGTGAGACAGAATCTTTTTCAGGATGAGCAGCAGCAGCTTCTGCAAGTCCTCTCAGCCGTTCTGCACTATTAAAACGCAAAACGTCAAAAGTGCCCCACCGGGTTTTAGATGCGGGAACAGGATTGTTTTTTAGCCAGTTTCCATTTGCATACAGATAAAAATTATCGCCAGGTTTTACGTTGAAATCCATATTGGATTTGTCAATGTATTTAATAGGAGCAGCTTTTGATTTTTTTTGTGAGTGAGCAACATTAAAGGAAAGAATCAAAGCAGTAGAGAAGGTTAGGAAAAGTATTTTCTTCATGTAATTTTTTTTTGTCAAAAATAGACGTTGAAGTGTTTATTAATTCAAAATATTTACAGCCGGTAAATCATTTGAAACAGTTAAATTTAAAATTGCAAGTATTTCTTGTTTTGCTGTTCTTTAAAAGCAGTTTTTACATTTATCGCCTGCAGATTGATTTAATTAAATAAATAGAAGCAAACTCTTATTAATGTATATGGAAAAAACCGGTTTTTGAAAAAAATGTCGTAAACAGTATGTTAGGTTGGCGTATTTACACCCTTTTTAAATTAATTAATGAAATTAAGTTTGTATTAAGATAAAATAATTTTTAATCATAAAAATCGACAAAATGAAAGTAGTCAATCCCTATCTCAACTTTCCGGGCAATACAGAAGAAGCGTTTAATTTTTATAAATCTGTATTTGGCGGCGAATTTTCTCTGGTGATGCGAATGAAAGATGCCCAAGGCATGCCTGTGCCGCAGGGACAGGAGGAAAAAATCATGCATATTGCCTTGCCGCTCAATAGCGGCCAGGTGCTGATGGCCAGTGATAACTGCAATGCTTCAACTTTCAGGGAAGGAAATAATTATTATATTTCGATACATGCAGATAGTGTGGAAGAAGGCCAAAAACTCTTCAACGCGCTTGCTGAAGGAGGAAAACCGGCACATCCTTTTGAAAAACAATTTTGGGGCGCATGGCATGGCAACCTTTCTGATAAATATGGAGTAAACTGGATGGTAAATTATGAGGGAAACGGACAGTAGTAATTTCTTTGTCCTCAATATTATTTATTGATTTAAATAAAAAAGTTCGTCGTTTGCACGAACTTTTTCATTTACAATAGCTTCTTAGAATATTATTAAAAAGTAAACGTTGTATTTACTCTGCAAATACTTTCCGTTCTTTGCATTCTGAAAATCGGAACTAAACTTCTAAACCCTATTAATTTCTAATTCACAATTCACCATCACAATTCAAAATTCATGTCATATACCGTAGCAATTACAGGAAGGCCGAATGTAGGCAAAAGCACTTTTTTTAACCGGATGCTCGAAGAACGAAAATCAATAGTTGATGATTTTAGCGGAGTTACGCGCGACAGGCAATATGGTGTAGCAGAATGGAATGGAAAGGCTTTCAATGTCATTGATACCGGAGGTTTTGTTGCGGACAGCGATGATATTTTTGAAAGAGAAATCCGTAAACAGGTTTATACCGCCATTGAAGAATCTAATGCGATTATTTTTATGGTGGATGTTACCACCGGCATTACTAATCTGGACCAGGATATGGCTGAATTGCTTCGCCGGTCGCCGAAGCCCGTGTATCTCGTTGTAAACAAAGTGGACAATCATACACGGCAATTAGAAGCTGCAGAATTTTATAGTCTCGGTTTTGAAAAAATATTTTTTCTCTCATCGATCAGCGGCACCGGAACCGGCGAATTGCTGGATGAGATCTGTAAAAAAATTCCTGAAGAAAAAATAGAAGAACCAGGCACTCTACCAAAATTTGCCATCATTGGCCAACCGAATGTAGGCAAATCGTCATTGCTCAATGCATTAACAGGACAGGAACGTACGATTGTTAGTACAATCGCAGGAACCACGAGAGACGCCGTGCACACTACTTATAACTTATTTAATAAAGAATTTATTTTAATTGATACTGCCGGTATCCGACGCAAGAAAAAAGTAAGCGAAGACCTCGAGTTTTATTCGGTTATAAGAGCGATCAGCGCCGTGGATGAAGCGGATGTTTGCATTTTATTGTTAGATGCAGAAAAAGGAATTGCTGCCCAGGATTTGAATATTTTTTCTTTAGCTGCCAAGAAAGGAAAAGGGATTGTAGTGCTTGTAAATAAATGGGATTTGATAGAAAAAGAAACAAATACTGCCCGCGATTACGAGAAAGTTTTAAAACAAAAATTAGCACCTTTCAATGATGTGCCTATTATATTTATTTCTGCAACAGAAAAGGTACGCATCTTCCAGGCAATGGAAACTGCTTTGAAAGTATATGAAAACAGGCAACAAAAAATTGCTACTTCCAAACTAAATGAAGTGATGCAAAAGGCCATGGAAAATTATCATGCGCCGGTTGTGAGAGGTCACGCGGTGAAAATAAAATTCGTTACCCAATTGCCAACTGCAGTTCCTTCATTTGCATTTTTTTGTAATTATCCTTTGGATATAAAAACGCCGTATAAAAATTACCTGGAGAATCAACTGCGCGAAAATTTTGATTTAAAAGGCGTCCCAATAAGAATTTTCTTTAGAAAAAAGTAAATGGAATGCTTTGCTCTTACAATAAAAGGGGTTATTCCTTTTTTTGCTGATGTTTTTTCTAATAATGATTGTATTTCCAGAGCCAATGTTGAAATGAATTTTGCAAAAGAATATTTTCATTTATTTGTCGCTTTACTGGAAGCCCATTTAATTCTCCGATAAAATTTGCAGCATTTCTTTCTTAATTTTATAAACGGATTTTTAAGAGCAACAGAAATTTTTTTTTCAAAAAAACAGAAGCCTTTCATCATGCCACATTATCAAAAAGTTGGTTCCATTCCCCATAAACGACATACCCAATTCCGCAAACCCGATGGTACTTTATATTCGGAACAGTTATTTTCCACCGAAGGTTTTTCTTCAGATTCTTCTTTGCTTTATCATTCTCATCCGCCCACTCAAATTATCAAAACCGACGAACCATACAGTGTTATTGCTGAAGTAGCAGAAGAGAAGATGTTGAAGCACAGAAGTTTTGAGGGGTTTAATATCAACGCTGAAAATGATTATTTAAAAAGCCGTAAACCGGTGTTGATAAATAATGATGTGCATATTTCACTGGCTGCGCCAAAAGAAAGCATGCAAGATTATTTTTATAAAAATGCAGATGCGGATGAAATCATTTTTATTCATGAAGGAAACGGAAAATTAAAAACACAATATGGCGAAATTCCTTTTGCTTACGGCGATTACTTGGTAATTCCACGTGGGACTATTTATCAAATCGAATTTGAAAAAAGAGAAAACAGATTATTGATAATAGAATCTTTCAGCCCCGTCCGATATCCCAAAAAGTATCTAAGTAATTACGGCCAGTTATTGGAAAATTCTCCTTATTGTGAAAGAGACATTCGTGCGCCACAAAATTTGCAAACGATAGATGAAGAAGGAGATTTTTTATTAATGGTAAAAAAGAAAGGAATGATGTATGGCATTCACTATCTGCATCATCCTTTCGATGTAGTTGGTTGGGATGGATGCTGTTATCCATTTGCATTTTCCATTCATGATTTTGAACCCATTACAGGAAGAGTGCATCAGCCTCCGCCTATTCATCTTACATTTGAAGGACACAATTTTGTGGTTTGTTCATTCGTACCACGATTATTTGATTATCATCCGCTTTCTATTCCTGCGCCTTACAATCACAGCAATATCGATAGTGATGAAATGATTTACTATGTTGATGGTGATTTTATGAGCCGAAAACATGTAACGCGTGGGATGATCACGTTGCATCCCGGCGGCATCCCTCATGGTCCGCATCCGGGGGCTGTGGAAAAAAGTATTGGCGCAAAACAAACAGAGGAACTTGCTGTGATGGTTGATACTTGTCATCCGCTGCAATTAACCAAGGATGCTTTGCTGATAGAAGATAAAAATTATGTGATGAGTTGGGCGGAGTGACTGAGTAATATCAAATTAGCTAATTAGCTAATTAATTTTTTTTCCTAAATTGAGCAAAAATTCTTCAGTATGATAAAATTCAGTGAATTAAAGCAAGGAGATTATGTACTTGCGGAAAGCGACGGCCAGGCATGGCGTGGCGAAGTGACCAATTTTAATAATGATGAAAAAGAAATTTGTGTCAACAATGGTATCCAGGAAATGTATTTTAACGAAGAAGATCTTTATCCATTGCCACTTGATGAAGAGCAGTTATTGAAATTAAAATTTACAAAACATGTAAACGAAGACGGTTCTGTAAAATACCTTAAAGGCGCTTTCAGAATACAAACACCGGAACAGGATGATTTTTCTCATTTTGAAATCTGGTACAGAGACGAAAAAAGAATTATTACACATCCGATTCCGGTGCATGTTCTACAGAATCATTATACAGCGATGACGAAAGTTCATCTTACTGAAGAGGCGATTTAAACGATTATTTCAGCGAAGCGCTCATCAACTTGGTTTTAATATTTATATTTTCAGAAAGCGTTAAGTAACTCAACTGAATCAAAGTTGAACTTTCTATAAGTCCATAATTCGGTGCATAATAAGTATCAATAGCTGAGGTAAATCCAGAAGAAATTAAAGCCGAAGAAAGGCTTGTAGATACATGTATTACATTAGAGTAATTAACTCCATTTACCGTTCTGGAGATTCCCTTTTCAACTATTTTGTTAGTTGCAGTTAGTGTGACAGGAAAGGGAATATTTGGAATAGTTAAATTAAAATCCTGGGTCCAGGTTGCACCTGCAGCCAGGTTATCTTTTAAATATAACCTTTCTACATTAACTCCTCCGCTAACAGGAATTGAGTCGTATTGATAATAGTCGTTTCCGGAAAGAGCGAGGTAATTATTGCCACCATAAGAGTAATTGTAAACATGGTATTTTCTGCCGTTGATGGTAGAGTCCTGAGGGGTAGAAGTAACCGTATAGTCAGAATTTTTAGGAGTAGCTCCTGATGAATCTACTTCGTGATAGCTCCAGGTACTACCGGCAGTCGTATTTATATAGCTGCTATTATTGGTAGTTGGTGTGGTAGAATTGTCTTTCTTGCTGCATGCAGTAAAAGATAAGGTAACTGCAAAGAGAATAATGAGCTTTGTTTTCATGTTTTACTTTTTTAGGGTTCAATGCAAATATATAAAATATATAATGCTTTAATCGGAGTCCGGAATAATTATCTGATCGACCAGGAAAATTATAATTTTGCGGCATATTTTGAAAATAAACCGGAAAACAGGGTATTTTTTTTCAATAAAATTAAAATATTAAACTTATCTTTGCGCCTCCAAAAATAATATGGCCAAGCAAGCATTAATTAAACAAGACGGTACAATCCTGGAAGCCTTATCCAACGCCATGTTCAGGGTGAAGCTTGAAAACGGCCACGAAATTTTGGCAACAATTTCCGGTAAAATGAGAATGCATTATATCCGCATTTTGCCGGGCGATAAAGTAGGCGTAGAGATGAGCCCTTACGATTTATCAAGGGGACGAATCATTTTTAGGTATAAATAACAAACTTTTCACAGGTAAAAAACAAAGTGAGATCATGAAAGTAAGGGCTGCAATTAAAAAAAGAAGTGTTGACTGTAAAATCGTTAGGCGAAAAGGAACGCTTTATGTAATCAACAAAAAGAATCCACGCTTTAAACAAAGACAGGGATAAAGTGAAAGCTGAACGCTAAAAGCAGAAGGCTTGTCTCATCGAAACAAAAAATAAAAATTTAAAATTAATAATTCTTATGGCGCGTATTGCCGGTATAGATTTACCCAAAAACAAAAGAGGCGAAATTGGCCTTACTTATATATATGGTATTGGCAGATCCACTGCCCGGTATATTTTAGAAAAGGCCAATGTCGATATCAATAAAAAAGTGAATCAATGGAATGATGAGGAACAAACCGCCATCAGGAACATTATCAGTAGTGAGTTTAAAACAGAAGGCGCTTTACGCAGTGAAGTGCAGACTAACATTAAACGCTTATTGGATATTGCCTGCTATCGCGGATTAAGGCATCGTAAAGGGTTGCCATTACGTGGTCAACGCACCCGCACCAACAGTCGCACACGTAAAGGAAAACGTAAAACAGTTGCCGGAAAGAAAAAGGCACCGAAGAAATAAAATCAGCTTTGAGCTGTCAGCTATCAGTTGGCGGCTCAAAGTTTTTATAAGGCTTATTTTTTTGAATCAATACCAGATATCTTAAGCCGGAAATAGGGTTGATTCAGTCCCGATAGCTATCGGGATAACATTTTTTAAAAGATTACCTACAGAATTTCATTATGGCAAAAGCAACAAACACAAAAACAAGTGCAAAAGCAGCTTCAAAGAAAAGGGTTGTAAAAGTAGAACCTTATGGAGAGGCACACATCGTAGCAAGTTTCAACAACATCATCATCAGTTTAACCAACAAGCAAGGCCAGGTTATTTCATGGTCTTCTGCGGGTAAAATGGGGTTTCGCGGTTCTAAAAAGAACACCCCTTATGCTGCACAGATGGCCGCAGCAGATGCAGCAAAAGTAGCGTCTGACGCAGGTTTAAAACGCGTAGATGTTTTCGTAAAAGGGCCGGGCTCCGGCCGTGAAGGCGCTATCCGGTCTTTATCACAATCAGGTATTGAGGTAGTAATGATCAAAGACATTACTCCTTTGCCACACAATGGTTGCAGACCTCCAAAAAAGAGAAGAGTTTAACAATCTGTGATGTCTGATTTTCCGATGCCTGATTTGAAGTGCATTACTCCATATCCGACATCCGCAAATCAGACCTCATAAATTTTATATATTTTAATCACCGGGTGCACCATTAATTTTCGATTTTTAATGATGATGCATCGACACTAAAAAATCAAATAAACAATTATGGCTCGTTACACAGGACCTAAAACCAAAATCTCCAGGATATTCGGAGAGCCGATTACCGGCAATGGAAAATGGTTAACAAAAAACAGCAACCCTCCGGGGATGCACGGAGCAGCACGCAAGCGCAAAAGCCTTGGTGAATACGCTCTTCAGCTTCGCGAAAAACAAAAAGCGAAATATACTTACGGCTTATTGGAAAAACAATTCCACAATACATTTGATGAAGCCGCTCGCCGCAAAGGTGTTACCGGTGAACAATTGATCAAATTGTTAGAAGCACGTTTGGATAATACCGTTTTTCGCCTTGGAATCGCTCCAAGCCGCCAGGCCGCACGGCAATTAGTTTCTCACAAGCACATCACTGTAAACGGAGAAGTATTAAATATTCCTTCTTATTCTTTAAAACCGGGAGATGTAATCGGGCTTAAAGAAAAAGCAGCACACAATACTTCCATCACTTCAAATCTTCGTCCTAAAAACCCAAAATTCAATTGGCTGGAATGGAACGAAGCAGAAATGAAAGGTACTTTTATTGCCTATCCGGAAAGAGAAAGTGTTCCTGAAAATATTAAGGAATCACTGATCGTGGAATTGTACAGTAAATAATGATTGCGTGCAGTGAACTAATAAATAAACAAGTTTCCTAATTAAAACTCTTTATCTCCGCAGGGAGTTAAGATAAAATCTAAAACAAAATAAAAAATGGCCATTTTAAATTTTGTAAAACCAGACAAAATTGTTCTTCAAAAAAGTACAGATTTCGAAGCGCAATTCGAATTCCGCCCATTAGAGCCGGGGTATGGTGTTACCATCGGTAACGCACTTCGCAGGGTATTGCTTAATTCATTGGAAGGATATGCAATCGTTGGTATCAGCATTGCAGGCGCTGACCATGAATTTGCAACAATTAAAGGTATTACAGAAGATGTAACAGAAATTATTCTGAATCTGAAACAAGTTCGTTTCAAAAAGAAAACGGATCAGGATAGCGGTACTGAAAAAATAAGCTTATCCTTAAAAAATAAAACAGAATTTACTGCCGGAATGATTGGAGAAGCTTCTCCGCTTTTCCAGGTTATGAATCCGGATCTGCTGATTTGCACAATGGATCCTTCTGCAAAACTGGACATTGAAATTACCGTGGCAAAAGGACGTGGATATGTACCTGCAGAAGAAAGCAAAGAAAGAAGTTCTCATTTTGGATATATTCCAATTGATGCCATCTCTACGCCAATCAAAAATGTAAAATACACGATTGAAAACACCCGTGTAGAACAAAGAACTGACTTCGAAAAATTAGTGATGGACGTGGTAACAGACGGAACCATTCATCCTGAAGAAGCTGTAAAACAGGCTTCAAGGATTTTGATCCAGCACCTGATGATCATCACTGATGAAAATATCACTTTTGATAATAAGGAAGAAAAGAAAGAAGACCTTGTAGATGAACAGACTTTACAGCTTCGCAAAGTATTGAAAACTCCTTTGGAAGATCTGGATCTTTCTGTAAGAGCCTTCAATTGTTTGAAAGCCGCTAAAATCAATTCATTGAGCGAACTGGTTCAGTACGAACAGGAAGACCTAATGAAATTCAGAAATTTTGGTCAGAAATCATTAAGCGAAATCGAGCAGGTGTTGAATGAAAGAGGCCTTGGGTTTGGATTAGATCTTAGCAAAATCAAATTAGACGAAGAATAATTAGTTAGCTTATTGCTAATTAGCACATTAATTAAACAGCCCTGTAATTCCTGACACGGTACAGGGTTTAAAAAAACAAAAGTCATGCGTCACGGAGACAAAATCAACAACCTAGGCAGAACGGCGAGCCATAGAAATGCGTTGCTTACGAATCTTGCCTGTCAATTATTTGAGCACAAAAAGATTGTAACTACATTGGCAAAAGCAAAAGCATTGCGGCCTTTTGTAGAACCTTTAATTACCAAATCAAAGGAAAATAGCACACATCAGCGGCGCCAGGTATTTAGTCGTTTGCAGGATAAATCAGCTGTAAAAGAATTATTTGACGTCATCAGCCCGAAAATTGCCGGTCGCCCCGGCGGTTATACCAGGATCATTAAACTGGGAAAAAGAGTAGGGGATAATTCAGAATTGGCAATGATCGAATTAGTGGATTACAATGAAGTTTACGGAAAAGGAAAAGGCGAAAAAGAAACACCAGGAGCTAAGAAAACACGTAGAGCCGGACGCAGTAAAAAGGCCGCAGAAACTAAAACTGCAACAGAAACTGAGCTTCCTGAAGTAAGGCCTGAAGAACTTCCTGAAGTAAGAGCTGAAGAACTTCCGATTCCAGCAACTGATGTAGCAGAAGCAGAAAAAGCAATTGCGCCTGAAGAAAAACCCGAACAACCCGATTCTGGTTCCAATGCATAATATTTAAAATTAGCCTGCTTCATTGCAGGCTTTTTTTTGTGTAGAAGATAGGCGGTGAAGAAACAGGCTCACAGGGTTGCGGTTAGAGTCTTCAGTAACGGAAGACTTTCAATATTTTGGATTTGATAAATTTTAGGATTATTATTTGCATTCATTTTCTTTTCTTTGCAAAATTATATACATGTCTCATACTCAATCTCCCAAACCAGCAATTTTAATATTAGAAGATGGAAGCGTTTTTCATGGAAGAGCTTTCGGAAAAATAGGAACCACTACCGGCGAAATCTGTTTTAACACCGGCATGACGGGATACCAGGAAGTTTTTACTGACCCAAGCTATTATGGACAAATCGTCATTATGAACAATGTTCATATCGGCAATTACGGAATTAACAAGGATGAAGTAGAAAGCGATTCTATCAAAGTAAAGGGAATTATTGGAAGAAATTTAGAGGAACAATATTCCAGGTTTGCAGCCGATAACTCACTGCAGGAATATTTCGAAAAACAAAATATTGTTGCAATCGACGGGATAGATAGCCGTGCTTTAGTCATTCACATTCGTGAAGCCGGCGCAATGAATTGTATTATCTCTTCTGAAAATAAATCGGTGGAAGAACTGAAACAAATGTTATCTGAAGTGCCGTCAATGGCTGGACTGGAGCTCGCTTCTACGGTTTCAACGAAGGATAATTATACAGCCGGTGATGAAAACAGCCAAATCAGAATTGCCGTTTTGGATTATGGGATCAAGAAAAATATACTGAATTGTTTTGTTGAAAGAGGAGCTTTTGTAAAGGTGTTTAATGCGAAAACCAGTTTTGATGAATTAAAAGAATTCAATGCAGACGGTTATTTCATCAGCAACGGCCCCGGCGATCCTGAGCCAATGCATTATGCAATTGATACCGTAAAGGATATTCTTTCTGCAAAAAAGCCTTTCTTCGGAATTTGCCTTGGACAACAATTGTTGGCTCTTGCTAATAATATTCCTACTTTTAAAATGCATCATGGTCACAGGGGGTTAAATCATCCGGTAAAAAATATCATCACAGGCAAATGCGAGATCACCACCCAAAATCATGGCTTCGGAGTGAATGCAGAAGCTGTAAAAAATAACAACAATATTGAGGTTACCCATATCAATCTGAATGATAATTCGGTAGAGGGAATCAGGCTGAAAGACCGGCCGGCCTTTTCTGTTCAATACCACCCTGAATCCACTCCCGGCCCGCATGACAGCCGTTATCTATTTGATGAGTTTTTTGCAATGATGCAAGCGGATGAAGCTTGAAAGTAACGAAGGATAGATTAAAGAGCAGAAGAAATTTTATAAAAAAAATCCATTATTTATTTACTGTCATAAAATCTTTTGTAGTTTTAGTTTGTAAAACTCATTTAAAAAACTCATCCTAAGACTATGTCATCGAATCCAAAGGTTTCATTGCTTCAAAAAACAGCCATTTTTAAAAATACTCCCGAAAAGGATTTAGCGGATATTGCCGATATTTTGCAGAAAGTCTCATTAAAAACGGGTGATGCGATATTTGCCAAAGGTGATACCGGCGATTGCATGTACATTATTGAAAAAGGAAGCGTGCGGATTCACGATGGCGGATACACATTCGCGATTCTTAAAGAAAATGAAGTTTTTGGCGAATTGTCTTTACTGGATTCCGAAACAAGATCTGCCTCGGCCACCTGCGATCACGATTGTGTTTTATTAAAATTAGATCAGACACCTTTCTATAGTATTTTATCAAAAGACCAGGAAGTGCTGAAAGGCATTTTGCAAATGCTGTGCAGAAGAATCCGCATGTTGGATGAAAAAAGCGCGCATCAATAAACATAAGTTATGAAAATTTCAATCATCAACGGGCCGAATTTGAATCTCGTTGGAACCCGTGAACCGGGAATTTATGGCTCCGAAACATTTGAACATTTCTTTCAAAAGCTTCGTAAAGAATATGAAACGATTGACTTTGATTATTTTCAAAGTAATGTAGAAGGCGAGATCATCAATGAAATACAAAATGCCGATAAGAAAATGAATGGAATCATTTTGAATGCCGGCGCTTATACGCACACCTCCATTGCAATTGGTGATGCCATTGCTGCAATCAGGATTCCTGTTGTTGAGGTTCATATTTCCAATGTAGAAGCAAGAGAAGAATTTAGAAAATACTCTCACATCTCTTCGAAATGCGCAGGAACTATTTCTGGTTTTGGATTAAAAAGTTATTTACTTGCCGTAGAATCATTTGTAAAGAATATTTGATGGTTTAAAAAGAAGGAAATAAGAATTTTGATTATTCCTTTGTTTGCTGTTAATCTGTATTTTATCCAAGTATATATGCGCCAATATGGGTAGAAAGTACCACGAACAGATGTTCTGGTTTTGTTCTACTGCTGTATCGATAAGCTAATTGCCAAAGGCAAGAAGGCTGCTTTTTTGAAGGCATATCTCAACTATTCACAGTCTTCACAACTCATGGGACATGCGCCTTTACCAATGGTATGTTCTTTGTATTTGTCTCATTAAAGTACCTTATGAAAAAGAAGAAGATTTTGATCACCGATGATGATTCCGGAGTGCAGGATATTTTTAAGCTGATCTTTGAAAGAGCGGGATATGAAGTAGCTGTGTATGGTGAAGCCTTCTCTATCTTTGAAAATAAATTCACGAGGCCTGATTTGTTTTTACTTGATAAACAATTAAGTGGTCAGGATGGTCTGGAAGTGTGCCAGTTTTTAAAAAGCCAAACAGGAACGAAAGATATTCCGGTGATTATTGTATCTGCAACGCCAGGCA
>JBQCFI010000107.1:0-30605 GCA_051959325.1 Ginsengibacter sp.
GGCCGGCGCCGATGTTATTGTAATAGGCAATGCTATTGAAAAAGAAGTTTCTTTAATTACCGAAATGGCGGCAGCCATACATTCGGTGCCGGTAAAGACCCAATAAAAAAAGAGACGCATTACCGTCTCTTTTCAATAAATCTTTTATTACTACACTATCTCAGGCTTTCCGGCTTTACTCTGGATGGCGTATCCTTTCCACCCACAATGGTTTTACTGCTTTGGGCAATGGCCATAATGATCTGCGCCATATTTTCCAGGTCCAGGGTTTTTACTTCATCGCTCACTTTATGATAATTGGGTTCCCCTTCCATTTTAGCCGTAGAAATAGTGTGCGCCGGCACTCCCAGGCGGGCCAGTGTGGCATTATCGGAACGATAAAATAAATTTTCTTCGGTGTAAGGATCGGGATGGAAGGTAAAGGAAGTGCCTTTTACTTTTCATTGCCTGCTTAAGACTGTTTTTAGATACTGCAAGCAATTTTTTTCATCGTCACATCAAGTTTGCCATCTCCATTAATAAATCGATTCGCATGCAATTAATTTTGTCTGCAAGATGGCTTTTGATTTTGATATGCAGGTAAATTATTACAGATTTATGAGTTACTCGAAAACTAATATTTCGTACTTCACTTCAGACAAGTTTTTACCTCTTCTTCTACCGTTTTGCAATATATTACTCCCGGGTAACTCCAACAGACCTGATAGCCCGAACACAGGGAGTATCTACTCATAGAACGGGGAGTATCTGGTAGATGTTCCTTTTTAATCTTAAAAAACGAATATAACTAATTCATTTCTTCTATCGGAATTATTATCAATACCTCAGTTCCCTTTCCAACTGAAGAGTTTAGATGTAATTCTCCTGCAAATAATTGGGCACGCCTTTTCATGTTCGCTATACCAATTCCATCATTAACAAGGTTAATATCAAATCCTATCCCATTATCAGCAATTCTCATGTAGAACTTGTCATGATAAAAGAACAGCTTAATTTCAATATGAGAACATTTCGCATATTGAATGATATTTCGTAATTGTTCCTGTAATATTCTGTACAGGTTTAATTTTATTTCCGCACTCATAGAAATATTTTTCGAAGCCTTGTCAAAAAAGATGGAAATGTTATAGTTATTTTTTATATTCAACGTATTCAGCAAGCTTTCAAACGCATCCTCAAGTTTTGTAGTGTCGAAAAAAGCCGGAGCTAAGCGGTGTGATAAATTTCGGATTTCATTTGTAGCAAGAAGAAGTGCCTCGTAACATTGGTTATATGGTTGTATTCCAACGGGTGGTAGTGAAGGTTTCAGCATTCCAAGATTCATTTTTGCTGCCGCCAGAATCTGGCAAACATTATCATGCAACTCACTTCCTATTTCGTAGCGCTCATCTTCCTGTGTTTTTATAATGGCCTTGGTAATTTTATTTTCAAATTGATTTCGTTCGGTAACATCTATGGAAACGCTTAAAATACATTTCTGATCATTTATAAGAATTGGGGAGGTGTAACTCTCAACTTCTATCCTTTCCCTGTCTTTCTTTAAATGATAGAAATTGTATTTCTTCATCTTATCTTGAGCGACATTAAGCGTTTCTTCTTTTACCCTTTGCACATCTGCTGATTCTTTTACAACATCATCTGCGCTTCTGATGTCGAAAATCGTCATATTGTAGAACTCATTTTCAGTATAACCATAATGTTCTAATGCAGCCTTATTGACGAGCATAAATTTATTTGTTTGCGGATCAATTACAAACATTGGAATAGGTGCCAGATTAAAAAAATTCCGAAATTTTAATTCAGAAGCTACCAATGATTCTTCCAACTTCTTTTTTTCAGTAACATCATTAAAGAATCCTACCGACCCATCAAATTTGCCGTTCTTGTACTCTAAAAGAATGGTACCTTCTATGTGAATTCTTTTGCCACTCTTGCTTTTAAATATCTGTTCTACATTGGTGAACACCTCATTCCTTGAAATTTCCTGGTCAATGTTCATCGATCCTTCTGCAAGAATATCGGATATGGTAAGATTGGACAAATCCTCGTCATTGTATTCAAGTCTTCGCTTAAAAAAATCATTGGCAAATACAAATCTTCCGGTTGCGTCACATTTCTCAATTATTTCGTTAGTCTGCTCAGTGAAAGTTCTGTATTTTCTCTCACTTTCCTTCAATTCCAAATTTGCTTTTCGTTTCATTTTTACGAGCCTAAAAACAAAGATCCCTAACGAGATTAATAATAATAGTATAGCGATACTTATCCAAAGGTTTAAATCATTAATGTGGATTAATTTTCGTTCAGATGCATTTATTAAAACTTTATCGTCTGAAACTACTTTATTTAAGAGATCCTCTTTTACTTCATGTATTTGGCCGTATAAATTATTTAAATTGCTCTCATAAAGGGCTACAGCCTGATCGTATTTCGCTTCATTAACTAATTGAAAAAAAATATCAAGAGATTTCTTTTTCTTTTCAGTTAATAATTTTAACTCATTAAATAATTGAAGTTCACCCGGATCAGTAATCTTCTTTTTTAAGTCAATAATTAAACTATCATTAGTTTTTGTTTGCGTAATTATTGCTTCTAAAAGATGTTCGGTTTTATCTTCATGAGCAGTATATAAAGATTTTAAAAGAGTAACCTCTTCGTTTACTCCCGGGGTGTAAAGATTGCCAAATGTAGACAGACGACCATCAGCTCTTGAAACGAGTTGAACAAGTGTAATACTTGCTTTTCTCTGATGCCAAAATTCGGAATTTCGCAAAAGAACTAATAAAATAAAAATTCCAGTATATAAAAGCAGCAACATCCATTCGGAAGAAATGTCTGATAAACGTTTTTTCATTTAAAAATTGGATATTTGGATATATAACAAAATTAACATAAATAGATATAGAAAAATCTTTTAACTTTTAATCGATATTATGGGCTTATCACCAAATATTCTCGCGAATAGCGGATTCAATGATTTAAAATCTATCAATGTTTCATTCACTTCGAAAATTAGCAAGACGGGCCTTTTAGACCCGTTCCATTGGGCATTTGCTAATATTTGGTTTTTCATTATGTTTTTTGTTTAAACTGGCCTTCTATTTACAACACCATAGATGGCAATTGTTTTATCATGCTTAAGGAAAAAGTCATAGTTAGAAAATTACGACTTAATTTCAAGCAGATTCTTTGAATATACCTTCTATTAGGAGTGCAAATTAATATCTTGGGCTCTCTCTAATATTGATATATGTCACATAATGATGTAACAAATTGATTAAGATTCGGGACTTTAACTGATACTAACATGATTGACATTTTGCAGGCACATCAGTTACAAAACACTGTGACGCAAGTTGCGTAACTTTTATTCTTACTGGTTGCATTCGAATATTTACATCAGTTGATGATTGGACTTATTATCAAATTCGGCGGGATAGTTTCTGAATCATTGATCGTGAAAATTAGCTTAATACTCGGGGACAGTTGCGCTAACGAATGTTTTTGCCGGGATCCTTTCCATGAACCTTACGATAAGCACGGAGAAAACTGCTAAGGCTCTTATATCCTGATTCAGCCGCTATTTCCTTCAAGGAAAGTGTACCTGCTTTTATGTGTTGTGCCGCCTGACGCATGCGCAAATCCCGCAAAACCGAAATGGGTGGTCGACCAAATAAAGAAGTAAACTGCGCCATGAAGGCTGAACGTCCAAGATTGGCGACCCTTGCCAGACTCGAAACCGTATGTCCCGCCGCTGGGTTGGCAACCATAGCTGAAAATGCTCTACTGATAGCCGGGTTACCCAAGATCGAAAAACGTTCGGCCCACAGTTGTAGTGATGTTAGCGAACGCCGTAACAGAACCACAATCACCTGCTTTAATAGGGCCGCACTCATTGCGCCAGAACCTATTTGCTGCGAAGCCAATTCTTTGAGGGCGGTGGCGAGTACCAGATCGATTTTATCCTCAACGCCAAATTGTTCTACAATAGGCTTCGTCAGGTCGTGAAAAATATCGGTCGATAACCCGTAAGAAGCATAAAAATAGCCGCAGAATAAAGTTAGTGCAGGTTCAGCCTCCCCCGCCACAAAACGAAGGACATTGTTGTTAAGAGAGGCAGGCAATTTACCAGTAACCAGCCGCAGAGCCGTTGGATCCTGTTCATCTGGCACTTCAATCCGGAACGGCGCGTTGCTGGGAACAATAATAAGTGTATGAGGCACCACTTCAATAGGTGGGTTGTCACCAATACATAATCTTCCCATGCCCATCAAATTATAATGAATCCCTGGCGCATGTTCACCGCTTATGGACAAAGCATAGCCGCTGCTAACGACACATTGTGCAAGGGTAACAAATTTCACTTCAAGTGCGGTCAGCAACTTGTCAAGATCCTTTTGAGAAATTTGCAATAAAAGAGGTTCCCTCACTGAAGAAGTAGTATTAAAGTCTTCGCGCAAGTTAATTAAAAAGGGAAAAAACCAATCGTCCGTATTTTTTTGCCTAAAGTCCAATATAGTTTTCAAACAGTTCCGGCGGCTTTTAATTCTCATAAATTTATGGTCAGAGAAATCAGAATGAAATCATTTCTTTTTTACCCCTAAAAGGATAATACCTATGTTTGATGTTTTTGAAAATTACCTGAGGGACTATGGCATTTTTGATTATGGAGAACTTGATTTAATCAGATCTGTTAGTGTCTGTAAGAGCCTGAATAAAAAGAATTATTTATTACGGGAAGGAGATATTAGCCGGCACAAGACTTTTGTTTGCAGAGGTTGCCTCCGCAGTTACCGCCTTGATAAGGACGCGACGGAACACATTCTCAGTTTTGCGATCGAACGACGCTGGATAAACGACGAGGTTAGCTTTCATATGGCTGAACCCAGCTCAACAATTATAGATGCACTGGAAGATAGCGAAGTGATTCAATGGTCCAATGAAAATTTCGCGAGGCTATTGACAACTGTTCCGGCTTTTAATTTATTTTACAGTAAACACCTGGAAGAGAGCCTGAATGAAAAGCAAAGGAGAATCGTTTCTATTCTAAGTAACAACGCCCAGGAAAGGTACGCAGATTTCATCCACAACTTTCCTAAGCTTTATAATCGAATCCCCCTTTACATGATTGCCTCTTATCTAGGTATGTCGCGTGAAACCATTAGCCGGGCCAGGAGTTGCAATCAATATAGCGGATACGATCACAACCGGGGCAGTATTTTGGAAGTGACATAATACTAAAGTCAAAAAACGGTGATGATATTTTTGTAGCAAATACTGTTCCTGGTAAAGCTTGAATTAGTGATGTAGAAAGTAAAGAAGAGGTCTTCACACATCAATAGTAAATTACTTTTTTACAAACCTTGCATTATTATCACCTTCTTTTAAAATTATATCGTAGTTATTATTAATGTGGCTCTTTTCAAATTTTATATCCGCTTGAATTTGCATGAGAAAGAAATGCGTGTTTGATATAAGATATAATTGCATTGGAGAACCACCATTTAGTGAAAGAAACAAATTACTATCTTTTTAAAAAACTGAGATTTTAGTTTCATTTAATGAATAGTTACCAATATATTTTTGCAGTGTATGATTAGATATATTGATTACTTGCTTCTTTTGAGGATTATAAAAGCCTTTCCAATTGTATGTTTGTGCGACGCTATTAATAACATCAGGTAAAATTGCGTCCTGGTCAGAATTCACCATTACTACAACACCATCGCCTCCGGTAAGAGTTGCAAAATACTGACATCTGAAACCGTCATTTGCACCACCGTGTTGAAAATAAATTTTATTGCCAATTGAATCAACAAACACTCCGAAACCTGCATCGCTGCCTTTCAAAGGAGTGAGCATTAATTTTTCAGCGGACTGTGAAAGAACTTTAATTTTAAGCGGTTAATGAATGAAAAATACATTTAGGCTAAGATTTAAAAAAGCCCCAATGCCATAAAAGTTCAGGAAATAATTTTTAGAACTTAAAAGTAGAGTTTACATCTAACGATGCTTTTTTTTCATTGATTGCTTTACCTTCGCTAAAACTTTTAGTAAATGATCACTAAAAATATAAGCAGAGAAAAAGCCTCGTCCATTTCTATTAGTGAAAGGCAAACAAAAGCATTAGAAACGGCACCGGAAATAATTGATCTAAATACTGAACTGATTGAGCATCCCCAGTCAACATTTATAATTCAATCAACCGGTTATTCAATGATCAATGCCTTTATTCCCCCAAAGGCGCGGCTGGTTGTAGACCGTTCTATAACCGCAAAAAACGGCGATATCGTTTTAGCAATGCTTAACGGAGAATTGACAGTAAGATATTTAAAGAAAAACCCTTATAAATGCTGGCTTGTGCCTGCTAATTCCAAATTCAAAGAAATAGAAATATCACCTGAAATGGATATGCAGATTTGTGGTGTAGTTACCAGTATTATAACCGATGCAAGAAATGTAAAATCAGGCATGATGTAAGCAATTATTCATTTAAATTTATTCAAATGCCTCATTACAGATTAACAAGTAATCCGGAAAATAAAGATGTAAAGGAATATATTTTTGAAGAATAGCACTCGTTGCTCTGCGGAACCGGACGCCTGAATGCCCATACGCCAGAAAGGTTTTATTAAGAAACCAGTTCCAAAGAAGGATTGCGTTGGCACTTGATCAATTAAACTAAAATTTTCAATAAATATTAAAGACACAGTATGGCCGCCATCTTTTATTGATTCTATAGTTTTAAGTTAGTAAATTTTCACAGCTTCTATGAGCCGCAATGATCTGTAATATTCTATTTATTTGAGAATGATGTTGGGAAGCGGGGTTTCCTGATCGGTAATTTTCTAACGATTTCCATATGTGATAGAGTTGCTGCAGCATAGGTGCTGCCAAAGGCCGCTCTCCTACCGCGACAGTATGAGTTACGCGAAAACTAATATTTCGAGCTTCACTATAGATAAGTTTTTACCGCTTCTTCTACCGGTTTTACAGCGTATTACTCCGGGGTAAGTCCGGCATTTGCCGGACTTACCCCGGAGTTGATAGGCCGAAGGCACGGAGCATCTATTCTTAAGGCAGGCATTATCTGTCAGATAACCGCGGAGCTGCTCCGGTGTTTCTCTCTATGCATGGTGAGGCGTTTGGCAATGAGAATAAACGGGTTTGTTTAACTTTTCGAAACCGTCTTTATGTGCGTCCCCTCACTACACTTGCCTTTGGAATGTTAGCCGAAAAAATTCTGAAGTTATTGAGCATTTGCAAAATACTTAGCAACGCAGTATTTGTATTTATACGATTTTTATTCTACTTTAGCCCTCAGCTATTTAAATTAACAGCTTCGCTTATGGAATTTTTTAACAGCCCAAAACTAAAGACTAGCATTTCCCTCCTATTTTCAGTAATGCTTTTAAGCAGTTGCCTTACTTCGAAAAAAATGGATGCTTATATTTCTGATCAATACAATAATGAGATTCCGAAAGTGAATAAGATAAAACAAGTAAATAATATTACCTATTCGACTGCCCTTCCATCCAGTACGACTAATATTTCAACTACTGCACCACATACCAAAATATTGCCGCTGGTTTTATACTGGGTGATAGATAGCAGGCATACGAGCACTTTAAATTCAGGAATTGCTGCTACTAATTTTTCAAATGAGGTAAATACAAGGGCTAATAAAGGATTAATTAAAAAACTGAACGGTCGTAAACTGGAATTAACAGTAGAGCAGGCGCCGGCCTCATTTTCACTGGTTGATAAAACTCATGCAATTTTCCTAATTATCTACGCAATTCATTGGGACAAGGTGTATATTGAGCCCGATGTTAAAGACCTCGTCGTTTCCTATAAATTGGATGAAAATGATAAAACAATAAAATCAGGAAAGATTACTGTAAGAAATATGCAGAATAATAAGTCTCTCCGTTTTTTCCAATCGTGGAAATCCGCGGTATCAGAACAATTGACCAATTACGACTCAAATGTAACGGTGATGAGCGATCAGTTTGTCGACAAACTGATGCAGGAATTGTAATTCTACTGTAAAGGATGAAATGTCGTAGGGTTACCGGGTTGGCCGATTAAAAAAGAATCGCCCGACGGACAGGTACTATATTATTTTCATCGAATTGTCGACAGGTAGTTACTTCAATGCATTTCGTTTCCAACTTCGCACGTTTTTTTTACGACCTCGATAGTAACCGTTCATGAATTTACTATCTTTCAATTCCTTGATTAAGTCGGGCTCTTTGGTTTCATTGCCGGTTATGAACGAAGAAACTTTGAGGAAGCAAGACACTGTGAATATTGAAGCAGCGACCCTCATGGGCAAGCTGCGCTTATTTTATCCTATGTGGATGAACAAATCCATATCCGTTATCATTGAATATAAAAAAAACGTGATCTTATCTTCGAGACGCCCGGGAGTATCCACAGCATCATTTTCTCACTTATGATTTTTCCTTGAGATTAACTGTTGAAGCGGTACTACTGCGCTTGCTGATCCGTGCGGAGCGCGCCAGAGCCACTGCGCCGAGGACCACGCCGATTAGGCCCAACATCATAGCAACAATGGCCCCGGCTTTGCCGGAACCGGTACCAAAACCAGCACTATAAGAGCGAACAAGATGCAGCCCGCTGAGGATCATGCCGATGAGCCCTATGACCATCGCCAAGATGGCCCCGAATCGCCGGGAACCGGGACGACGCGCTGACCGCATCGCTCGCACGCCTATGACCACACTGATTAGCCCTACCAAGGAAGCCAGAATGGACTCAAGTCTTCCGGAGGTGATGCCGCTAACCTGTAAGAACAAATCAACTTTAAGCAAATTTTGCGTATTCATGTTATTCTCTTTTAGATATTAATATTTCAGATTATTGTTATCTATATTTCTTTACGTCCCTAGATGAGGACCCCATTTTTTCGGAATGAATAAGGTTGCCTGCCAAGTCTGTTCTAAAGATAGTTCTATCGTTTCAGATGCTCTTAAATACTCCCAGGACAAATATGATCAGGAATAAAAATAGCTGTACCATGTAGAAGGCATTTACTTTCCTCTGTAAACGCCCGACGCTTCCGTGCGCGTCCAGGATAGCTTTTATCCGCTTCTCAAGAGCTTTTGCCACAAAGCTATTAACGATAACGACAAGCACAAGCACGAGCTTTATCCTCAGCCACAGCTGTCCGGCAAAGACACCTTCGGTTAAATATATCATATAAAGCCCTGACAGCAGCAACAATGCTATGCCAATACCGATAACTCTGGAAAAGCGGTCGCTTAGTTCCAGAAGGGTAAGGGCGTTTCCTTTGTCAGTGCTGTAAAGTTTCCAAAAGCGAAGGTTTACAACGAAGCCGATAACCGTTGTTCCCGCTGCCAGGGTAAGTCCTGTAATGTGAACCAGCAAACTCAATAAGAACAAATTCATGATAATCTTGTTTAAGGCGAAATTGGCTTGATTTTCCGTATTTCATTTACATTTAAAGGAGTTAAATTTATATTTGCCGTTTATATGAATTAATCTAAATATGCGGAAGAGAGATGCCGTTTGAACTGAAACATATCGCCACTAACCAAGTGCTCCATAATAGTGATGTATCTGACCATGATCTTAACTGCCCCGGATTGGTAGAGAACATTACCCGTTTAGAGCTTCCTTACGCCGATGCGGTACTCTCCCACTGGCGCTTTGACGGGATTCATATGATTCATACTGATTGGCATTATAAGGTTCGTTCCGATATGGCCTTTGGGACCGATCTGGATATTGTGCAGCTGCATTTTAATCTTCGCGGGAAGATGCTGTTAAATTCCGACCAGTTTGATAAACCCCTTGGTTTTGGGCAGAATCAGCATAACATACTATACAGTAACGGAAATACCGGTGTCATTAGGAATGAGCATTTGAATTTATCCCAGTTCCAGATTCAATTTACCCGCGATAGTTTCCTGAAATTATCAGAAAACGCAAATGATACCCTGAAGCGATTTTCCGAAAAGATATTATCAGGAAAGCCTTTGCTACTCTCCGAGCACCACTTACCCATTGACCTGCCTATGCAACAAGCCATAGACGCGATCCTGAAGTGTAAGTATCAGCAGGGGCTCAAGAAAATGTTCCTGTTCTCCAAAGCTATAGAGATACTGGTGTTGCAGGCGGAAGCGTTTAATTGCCTACAGCCACGGAAGAAGGCAATAGTGCGCACAGATTTCGACAGGGACTCCATCCACTATGCCAGGGAGTACCTGATGCAACACATAGACACCCCGCCCAGCTTATCGGAGCTCGCCCGGTTAGCAGGCTTAAATGAATATAAGCTGAAGCACGGATTTAAAGAGATGTATCAGACTACCGTGTTTGGATACCTGGCGGAAAAGCGCCTGGAACTGGCACGTGATTATTTATCAGATCCTAATAAGTCTGTTACAGATATTGCGGATTTGTTAGGGTATTCGTCTATACAGCATTTCAGCTATGCGTTTAAAAAGAAGTTTGGACATTCGCCCATGCAGGTGAGACGCAAAAATTGAGATGGTTCTTGAAAAAACTACATTATGCTGCCCCCACTAGCATCGCTAAATTACCTGGTGTGGAACTGTAGGCATATTGAATATTCTTCGAACAGGCGGTACAACGGATTAGCAAATCAAGCAGCTAATAGGAATATTTCTTCTTCCGCAATGTCCAAGGTCAGAATAAAGCACTTGGGCACCTGTTGCTGCTAAGAATACGGCACCCAATAACTAGAATCGGTGAGGCTAAATTGGGGAACGTAAATAAATAGATGTCTCCTTAGTTGTATTTTGTATTTAAAATGGTTGAGCGACTATTCTGAGACGTCATCTGTTACAAACAAGAATAGAATGTTCCATTCATGAGTTAAATAGTAAAACAATAAAATCAACCTAATTAGAATGAAATTTAATTCTGTCCGCCATTATTTTCAAAACCTGTTTCTATAGAATTAATAGCTGATTTTAATTGCCTGATGATTTTCTGAGGCTTCGAATTTTCCGCTTCAATTTCATACCAGTATCCCTCCTTCGTTCTATATAGTTTAAAGTAGGATGGTTCAGGTATTGTATCGGAAGTAGTAATTACATACTCCTGTAAAAGAGCGATCACCTTTCCTAAAGAATTTTTCATTTCAAAAGGATGAACTGTATAATGAAACTTCTGATTATTATCCAGAACGACTTCCTGAAATGAAATGATAGCAATTGTTTGTTTTATATAACAATAATAAAAAAACGATAAATAGATACAAAATAAACTTACCCGCTATTTCATGAAAATACAACCTAATGAAATCTTCTTGAAGTGAGCATCGTATAATATTCTTTCAGAGCCGGTATTTTACCTACAATCATTTAAGATTTTCATAGAAATTTGTCAGTTCTCCTTTTTGTAAAATATCTTTTATTTAGTTTACAAAAGTATGAACCATGCTGACATCACACCTATTTAGAATTTGAACACGTATTTCTTTTCCATATTCTGCAACTTACTTTTGAACTCAGATTTAAAAAGCCGTGTGGCGAAAATGAAGGCAGCCTTGATCGCTGACCGGCGAGATGTTCAAACGTTGTACGTTTGGCTATCTCGCTCCTTTCACTCGCAACTCGCTTCGGGGATGAAACCATAAAAATAATTGTCAAACCGTGTAAATGTTTTGTGATGAAAGAGACAAAAAAAGTAGGAAACAAATGGCTCAGTATAAGAGTTAATGAGAAAGAGTATCAAGTTATTGAAGACCTTTATCAAAAAACTACCTGCCGGAGCATTAGCGAATATGCGCGAAATATCCTATTCCAGCTTCTAAAATTCCAGATCTTTCTTCCAGTGAATTCGTAGGCATGGTTGCGGATGATCCTTATCAAAAAATAAAATTAAAATCTTTTCATTGTGGAATTCTTAATGATAAAAGCAGCTTATAATTTGAAGAAAAACATTTTAAAGATTTACGACAAATTTCTAATATTACGCCGAAAATATTTATCAAAAGCTATGAGCTGATCAAAGAAGATATTGAAGAACTAATTGAAACGGAAATTGAAATATTGCTTAATACTCCTGGTAAAGAGAATCTGTGATACCCGCACTCCATTCGTGGTTTTTCGAACCAGGAGCTAAAAAATAAGGAGTGCCCGCAGTTTACCCTTCTTCTTTTATTGCAGTAAATATCGTCCTCATTCTGCGGTCACTTAAATAGTTATCGCAGCCTTTTTCCATTTGGAAGCTCTACTCCTTGAAGGCTCTCGAACACTGATTTGCCAAAATTCATTCAAACGATAAGCTGCTTTTTAAGTGAATACGTCAAGTTAGACAAACTGTTTTCAAATACTGTAAGCAGGGAGTATTTTCTTTCACAGTGCCTTAAAGTGCTCCTGATACTCTTCTGTTGTAAGCAGCCAAATCAAATAATGAAAACCGATTTGCCGATTGCCTTTAGCAATGATCTGCCTCGCCTGATAATTAGCGTTACTCAGTGTTACTGATAAAAGCAATTTTTTTACCATCAGGAGACCAGTTCGGTGTATTCATTGAGCCTTGTCCCCCATATACGTAAGCAAGTACCTTTGGCTCTCCTTTTCCATCTATTGGCAGCAACCTTATATAGACATGCTTGTAAGGTGGGTGTATCCCAGCCGGAGTTTCTTCAGGCAGAAACGTTATATATACAAACCATTTTCCATCCGGTGAAATATGCGCAAACCAATTATTCAAACTATCCTTTGTTATTTGTTCCTGGTCGCTTCCATCCGCTTTCATACGCCATATCTGCATTAGCCCCGAACGGACGGAATTGAAATAAATATATTTTCCATCCGGGGTGTACTCGGGGCCATCATCCAGGCCTTTTGCCTGGGTTAAGCGTATTTCCTTACCACCTGAAGCAGAGACCTTGTAAACGTCAAATTCGCCGTCGCGTTCTCCACAGAATAGCAGTTCCTTTCCATCCGGTGACCATCCATGAAGATAGGATGGCCCCCTGGGCGTTACTTGTTTTGGCGCACCTCCTTCTACCGAAACCGTATAGATTACTGATCCTCCTAAATCTTTTTCCTGATTACTTAAACCGAGCATTTTGCCGTCAAAAGAAATGACATGATCATTATTATTGTGAATTATATCACCTGTGCTAATTAGTGCCGGAGTTATTGTATCCAGGTTGAAACGATACATCAGACCCTTGTAATCATTAAATATCAGGCTCTTGCCATCTTTTGTCCAGTTTGGCGCCTGTATAGAATAGGATACTTTATAAATAACATCGCGCTTTCCCGACGCAACTTCAAGTATTTCCAAATTGCTTCCAAGAGTCATTTGGGTATGTTGATCGGCAATACCGTTGTACGGGACTGTGATGCTCACATTGCTGAAAACACCGGTTTCCAATACATCAGAATTGTGAGAACCGACGAATAGGCCAACATACACTTCATCTCCCAGATCTACTCCGGTAAGTGTATCCGTTTGGAAGGGCTTTCCATAAATCGCCGCCCTCATAATGTATATATTTCCTTTTCTTTCTAACTGCAGTATGTTGGCATGAGTTAGTTTCATTCTATGTTCAAAGGTCTGCGCTCCGGCCGCTGGTCGCCACTGAAGTGAAGTGAGTCCGTCACCATGTTCTACTGCATTTACCTGCGCTGAATTGCCATCAAGAGTTTTGCGAATCATCCAACCGACCTTGCGATGATAATTTACCCACGTTCCCAGAAATTCAGCTCTTGTATAAAGAATAAAATCTCCTTTCATTTTTTTATAAACAAATTGAAATTCGTCATGGTCGCCCCAAATATTGTAGCCTGCGCCAGAAATTACATATTGACGCGTTTCAGCAATGTAAGTTGCTGAACCTGGTTTTACATTAATGCCGATATCCTGATGGTTATCAAACATGCCTATGTGTTGGGAAAAGGAAGCGTTATTATGCAAACTAAGGGTTGAAAAAATTATCATAAGCCGCAAAAAGAAAGTGTACTTCATTTTACAAATATTTTAATGCAGAATTTGGAGGGTATCATTCATTTAATTTTTATTGATAGTGTTTACTAACCTGAATACCGACTCCGGGTTATCTTCATAATCAAGTAATTTTTTTTCACGGGAATATAAAAACATGGCGGGGTACCGTACAGGATGAAATTTTGATATAAATTGCTGCAGTTTATCCTGCAATACAGTTACATTTTTCCTGCCTTTCAATTTGCGTCCAAAAGTGCTCATAAATTGATTTATTTTATCAATTCCAGAGACAGAGATGAGAAAAAAATCAGTTTTTATGAAAGCATTATATTGGTCGCCAATATTATTTATCGCCCGTTGGCAATGATCACAATCCGGATCAATAAACATAATCAACATTATTTTTCCTTTTGGTAAATCATTATCTGTAAATGGCGCATTATTTAGTCTAAAGAATTGAAAATGAGGTATTACCGGCGAGGGTGGCTGCCCCAATATTTGAGCGGACGCATTAAAGGAAATGAATAGTAAAAAAATAAAAAGATTGAACGAATTTTTCATGTGTGTAGTAATTTAAAACAATTAAGTTTCTCAATAATTAACACTTGTTAGTCGTAAAATTAAATCCTGAAAAATTTAACCGCAGGGTGAAAATGCTCGCTTGTGCTACTTAATTCACTGAATAAATCATACATATCTGCGTGATTACGAAAAGTAAGATTTATGGCTCTTTTCATAAATTCCGAACGGTTTTATTTCATGTTGGACAAATTCCAAAACTTTAGAGATTTAATCAAAGTTGTTCCTCTATCCGAAAATGCTGATACTAAATCAGCCCCTACACCAGGATAAACATAAGTCGTCACAGCTTTTTCGCCATTATTGATAAATACCTCCAGTGATGATTTATCAAATAATATATCCAGTTTAATTTTTCCTTTAGAATCAATAACATCTGCAGTTTGTATTAATTTATTCTGGTCAATTTTCTCGTCTCCGCTATTTGTGCGGTCCACAAATAACTGATGTTTGGAAGCATCATAGCCTATCACTGTTTCGGCAAGAACCTTATCGTCTTTGTCTTTCTTTCGGGCTATTTTAAAACCTGCACTTCCGTTAACGGGCACCGTCAATTCTGCTTCCAGCCAGTAAGAGTTACCCGCTACGTTTTTCCCCTTAAAAATATTTTCATCTTTGCTGCTCACCTGGATATTCTTTAATATAATATTTTCGCCAGATAGTTTCGGAAGATTATTTTCTATAACAGCTGCAGGTTGCTGGTAAAGCCTGATGCCATCTTTTGTTTCTCGTAAACTCAAATCCCTTGGGATCGACATCTGGCCTTTCCAGGGAAATGTTTCCTGCGCACGTGGCACCATCCATCCGATAAATATGGTCTGATTTTGAGGAAGATGGTTCCAGGGGATAGCTGCATAAAAACAGTCGCCATCATCCACTAAAAACGCTGAATCTGCAGGATTATCATTGGTGAAATTCTTACCATCAAAATCGCCGACAAAATATTGCATCATTGTTCCACGCGAACTTCCAAAAGATGTCATTAATACCCATTTCTTTTTTCCAGGACGACCTTGTACCGGCAATTGAAAAAAAGAAGGGCATTCCCAAATTCCGTTTTTTAAGCCTGCATTGCCAAATTCGCTTAATAAATCCCAGTTTTTGAGATTACCCGAAGTATAAAACCGCACTCTATTTTCCCTGGGTAATGCCACCACCATCAACCATTTTTTTAATTGATCATTCCATCTTACATTAGGATCTCTGAAATCCTTCATCTTCAAATCAATTACAGGATTACCGGCATATTGTGTAAAATGTAGCCCGCCATCATTACTGTACGCTATATACTGAGATTCCTTTTTTAAATCCGGCTGATCAGCAGTATAAATGGCAATGATACATGACCCATTCTTACAAAGACCACTTGTGTTATTTTTGTCTAAAACCGCGCAACCGGAAAACCTCCAGGTGGTATCTTTCCCATTATTGGTAATAGCCTCGGGCATTGCAACCGGTAAGTGCTTCCAATGCACAAGGTCGGTACTGGTGGCGTGACCCCAGCTCATGTGTCCCCATTTATTTTCAAAGGGGTTTTGTTGGTTGTATAAGTTATAGACGCCATTAATGTAAATAAGACCATTAGGGTCATTAGTCCAGTTTTTTAAAGGAGTAAAATGATATACAGGCCGCCATTGTGGCGTAGGAGTTACAGATTGCTGACCAAATAAAGAGGCATAACAGACCCAGGCAATTAATGATAAAACAAATTTCTTTTGCATAATTATTCTATTTAGACTTTTTAGTATAATGTTATTTGATACTCATCGATTATTCGGAAATATTCGAATCTGTCATGCATCCACACACTTAAGTTTCCCTACCGACACCGGAACTATGCCACCCGAGCTTCTTTCCAAAACACCCTCAGACAACCTGGCTCTCTTTTCCCAGGAACACTTCTTTAATACATTTAGGAATGAAAACATTCGATTTAACCGGTTATCACGGCTCAATTTCCTTTGACTGTGGCCAAATTGGATTAAGTTTATGAACCTCCAGTTTCTTGAGAATTGTTTTTTGTCCGGGTCTGCTAAATGCAAATACCTCGATTTTTTTTTCAGCTTCAACAGAGTTATAAGGGATGACGAAATAAAGCTCTCCATCATTTACAAAAATCTCCATAATAGACTTATCTGCAATTACTTCTATTTTAAATAAGCTGGTGTCTGTTACCACATAATTAGTTTTATTCGCTTTACTGTAGTTTTCGCGCTTGATCTCACCCGGAAAATTAATGAATCCTCCTGAAAGGTTATTGTAAGCAACATTATAACCATTAACATTCAAACCGAACAGATAAGCGTCTCCTCTTTCAAATTCGGCAATAACGTCGACCACATCCCCATTTACCGGAGCCGTAAAATTGCTGTCCATTGTGAGTATCTTATTTTCGTAAGAGTAATTCCCTTTATATAAAGAACTGATTTCTGCAATGGGTTTTGGACAAAGTAGAAATCCGTTAGCAGTTTTCTTTAACGATAGTTGGGTTGGGAAGCTCATACATTGGTTGAAAGGCATTCCCTCCATAGGCACCCGTGCCCAGCCCATTTGAATACGCCTGTCAGATTCCGGGATATTATTAAAAGTTTGGGAAGCATAGAAGGCCCCACCGTAATCATACATTTTGAAATTTTGTTCCATCGTAAATTTGTTGCCATCAAAATTGCCTACGACATATTTTCCATCTCCCCCGTACATTACCCATTTGGTGACTCCTGGCTGCCCTTCAACCTTCATTTCAAAAAGGTCGGGGCATTCAAAAAAACCGGGAATACCCGATTGATATGTCCAGTTTTTGAGATCAGGGGACGTGTAGATGCAATTCTGAGAAATGACAGCTTTCTGGTCCAAATCCATATTTCGTGTATGTGATTCATCATATACAACCATTACCCAGTGATTTCCAGGTTGATACCAGAAAACCTTCGGGTCTCTTCCTTTATGTTTTAATACAGGATTCCCTTCGTAGTCTTTAAATGTCCTTCCATTATCATAGCTAAGCGCCAGACATTCTCCACGGCCGGTGCTGGTAAATGCTGCGATGAGGGGATCAATTCCATTTTTCCTGAAACCAGAGGTATTCTTAGGGTCTGTAGTTGCGGTGCCTGAAAAAGCCATGTGTGAATGATCAGGTGTGTACAGAGCTTCGGCCATTTCTTTCCATTGAAGAAGATCCTTGCTTACGGCATGCCCCCAGTGCATATTTCCCCACTTCCATCCGTACGGATTGTGTTGGTAGAATAAATGGTATTCGCCGTTGTAGTATACGGGTCCATTCACATCATTGTTCCATCCTCTCTGTGATGAAAAATGAACCTGCGGTCTTAATTTTTCACGATACAAACTATCCTCACCGGGAAAATGCGTGTCAGCAAATATTTTATCAAATCCCTTTTCTGCGTTCCCCAGGTTTTCAGACTCTACAGTTATGGTTTTGCCCTGATATGGTAACACATCAAAAAATGTCCAAAAATCAGGTTCACCCTCTGACAACCCCAGAGTAAATTCATCCAGCACTTTGCCGTCTGCAAGAATCCGGGTCTTTTTTAGCGGACTTGAATCGGAGATTGGAAAGTTCAAATAAAGTTGCCCTTTTTGGATTTTTATTTCCCTTTT
The DNA here is from genome assembly GCA_051959325.1 of Ginsengibacter sp. Lineage (GTDB taxonomy): Bacteria > Bacteroidota > Bacteroidia > Chitinophagales > Chitinophagaceae > Ginsengibacter. The sequence continues at coordinate 18,175 of JBQCFI010000107.1, forward strand.
GCTTATCTGTTTAGTTGATTCGGCCAGTTGCTTTGTACTGTTGTAATTTGTCTGAGCGAAGGAGGCAATGGTAAGATAACATAAAAAACATATATTGAAAAGTGTAAACGCTACATTTTTATTTTTCATCAATTCTATTTTTATAAGCTAAAAATCATTACACCATCTAAATTAATTAGCAGACATTTAAATATTCTAATAACCTGGATTTTGTACATATAACCCGTTCGTAAATTCTATTTGTTCCTGCGGTATAGGGAAATATTCATGAGTGCCTTTTGTGAAATGCGCATCTCTCAGGAAAGGATGCCGCAGTTTTTCAACAGCAAAATAATTATTGAGCGTTTCAGCAGCAATACCCCAGCGTACAAGATCAAAAAATCTTGGACTTTCCATTGCAAATTCCATTCTGCGCTCCCATTGCAAAGCCTTAAAAGCTGTGGCTTTATCCCATGTAATATTTACACCCGGCTTATAAATATCTATTTTATAATTGGAGGGGTACGTTCCGTCTGCCTTTTTTACCAGTGGGCTTATTTTAGCAGCCCTAGCTCTAATCTGGTTTATAAGGTCTAAACCCGCCGCTAGATTACCTAATTGAATTTGCGCTTCAGCCTGCATCAATAATACATCATCATAACGAATGATATCCAAATTAACCGATGTTCCATAAAATGGGCCTATTTTTTTAAAGCAGGGACAGGTTGCTAATTGAAGCTCTTTCATAGTTCCAAAACCTCCATAAACCCCTGACAATCTTTCCCAAGTATGTGAGTAAGGAATAGCAGCGTTGTATTTAAAGGGATGGCCGGCAATACCGATCGTATGGTCAATTCGAGGATCTACCAATGCTCCATTTGTTGTCAGGCTGTCGTCGGTTAGCACCTCATCGTTAAAGGTATCAAATTTAGGTAGGCCAGCGGCATTAGTTCCAAATGCATTCACCAATTCCTGGGATGGAATATGAAAAGCACAACAACCATATTGCGGAGCACCGGCAAAATAATTCAAACTAGTTGCCATGCTGAGTCTACCACCAATGGCAGTTCCATCATTTATAGAAAATTGAATAGCGAAAAGTGATTCTGGACTATTGTCATGTCCATCAAGAAAATTATATGCAAAATCAGAATTCAAAGCATACTGGCCGGAATTAATAACATCATTCAATAAAGTTACTACTTGTTGCATCTTATTAAGGTCGACCCCTGTAACATTATGGTTATCGTCTTGAGTGTAGGCATGATATAGCAAAGCTTTTGCTAAATATGCTTTTGCTGAAAGTTGGTTTGCCCGTCCCGGCTCGCCTGGTTGAGTTGTGGGCAAATCGTTAACAGCAACCTGGAAATCTCCTTCTATTTTCTGCCAAAGTGAATCGTTTGACAGGGTATTAGGCGTTTTTATAATTTGGTCATTTGTAGCATTTTCGTCGAACCAGGGTATTTTGTTGAACAAAACTTTAAGGAGGAAAAACATATGACCTCTTAAAAAATGCATCTCGCCAATCCGGGTGGTACGTTTCGGAAATTGTGCATCTGTCAGATTATTCAACGCTCTTAAAGCAACGTTAATTCTGGAAATGGCGGCGTAGGCTCTTATCCATGTTTCGGTAAAACCATCGTCACCGGCTCCATTATTTGATGCATCCAAAAGATAAAATTGTTCATATTTATCAATTTGACCCTGGTCGCCAATAGAACCGCCACCCTTATAAGCATCATCAGAACGAACACTCGAATATTGCCACATGCTCGTTATGGGACCATCCCAAAAATCGTTGCCAATCGATGCATAGGCCGCAGTCGCCAATCCATCAGCCGCAGTTGGGGATGAGAGATCACTTATGGATAAAGCACCCTGTGGTTTGTACTGCAGGCTTTTTTTGCAACCTATTGAAAAAAGGATAGCTGTTGCAAAAAGAAATTTTATTAAATTATTTTTCATAATCTTTTTTTTAAATATTTAGAAGGTTACATTAATTCCTATTGTGGCAGAAGTTGGAACAGGCCAAGTATTAAAGGAACCGGCTCTTTCGGGATCTTTAACAGTAAGTTGTTTGGATTTTATCGCAAATAAATTTTGGCCTGACACATAAATTCTCAACGCCTCCATTTTGATTTTTTTTGCAATATTAACAGGCAAATTATATCCTAAAACTGCATTTCGCAATTTGAAATAGGAAGCATTTACAAAAAAATAATTAGAGGTTTTGCCCTCGCCATTTGGATCTAAAATAGTTAACGCCGGTGTCTTTGATCCTGTATTTTGAGGTGTCCAGGCGGTTAGAACACCCGGCCCAGCATTTGTGTTTGGATTAATGAATGTATTGAAAGCTTTGGTCGGGTCATACCCTGTCTTTCCTCCCACTCCTGAACCAAAAAGAGACAAATCAAAGTTTTTATAATTAAGATTTATCCTTATTCCGTATTCAATCGCAGGTAAAGTGGTTCCTAACCAGGTCTGATCACTGGCATCAATTTTCCCATCCCCATTCAGATCATCATAAATCAATCTGCCAACACCAGCTCCCTTTTGCACCGCGTGCTTATCAACTTCTGCCTGGGTCTGGAAAATCCCATCTACTTTGTAACCAAATATTGAATATTGAGAATGACCAATAATAGAATGGTTTATATCACCTGGATATGCAGCCCTCACATCTTCGGGTAACTTTGTAATCACATCCTTCCAATGGCTGGCATTTCCCGTAATACTGTATCCTAGACCCCAGGAAGTTCTGTTATCGTAAGTTAAAATGAACTCCCATCCTTTATTGTGCTTAGAGGCTCCGTTAAAGAACTCCTGTTGTCCCTCACCGACAGCAGCGGCAATGGGAGGCTGAATTAAAATATTGGTTGTATTACGAATAAAATAGTCAAATGAACCGTTCAGCTTCTCATTCAAGAAGCCAAAATCAAGACCTAAGTTTGTTTCCGTAGTTGATTCCCACTTGAGATTTGGATTTCCCCTTTGAACCTGAACAAAACCGGAGGGGAGTGTACCGGTATTCACTCCGAAAAGATCGTAAGCGGTTCCGGTGTTGGTAAACGGACCGTTACTAGTACCATAATTTGGTCGAAACAGTGTATATGCAGATAAATTGCCTATTTCCTGGTTACCGACCGTACCAACACCTGCTCTTAATTTAAGATTCGAAATGTTTTTTACATTTTTAAAAAAGGATTCATTATTTATTCTCCAACCTAAAGTAAAAGCGGGGAAAATGCCATAGGGATTATTAGTACCAAAACGCGATGAACCGTCTCTCCTGAGGGTTGCAGAAGCAAGATATCTGTCTGCATATCCATAAAATATCTTTCCAAATTGAGACTGCAACCTATAGCCGGTAGCAGAACCGTTATCAGTTTGTGTCCCGGTTCCGGCACCTAACTGGAAATAATTGACATCCTGTAATGCAAAATTTGTTGTAGTAGCTCCAAACGTCTGATAATCGTCGCGCACCGACTCCATACCAGCAAGAAAATTTATCCTGTTTTCTCCAAATACAAGGTTGTAATTCAATGTATTGGTCCAGGTAATCGTTAATTCTTTTGATTCCTGATTTGTAAGGTCATTAAATGATCTTACAGGACCTTCATTTCCAATCAAATGCGCCAGCTTTGCTATCGCATCAGAATAATCAAAATCGATGCTTGAATGGTATACAAGATTTTTTATCAACTCCAGGTCGATGTATACGTTGCCTACCGCAAGAAACTGATTTATAGTATTCCATCGGTTAAGATATTGCATATCAACCGGATTATTTCGGTCTGTGTAGCCTGCTCCGACAGGGCCGCCATAAGTTCCGTCAGATTTATATAAAGGAATTGTCGGAGCTAAAATTAAGGCCAGAGCGGGTGTGGGAGCGCCGCCTACATCAGTCGTTGAATTCACCTGGGAGGTTCTGCTTAACTGAAGATTTTCACCAACTTTTAATCTGCTGTTAAAGGCCGAAGTATGTGAATTAATACGGCCATTATATCTTTGATATTTAGTAAATTGTATTAGTCCATTATTATCATAGTATCCCAAATCCATCAAAACGCCGCTTTTATCGGATCCGGAAGAAATCAAAAGATCGGTAGAGGTTACGGTAGCCTGTTTGTAAAGAGCGTCTTGCCAATTGGTATTACCCACCGGCTCCAGACTATCACCTCCAACAAATGGCGCGATATTTACTTTATTCAAAACCGGATTATTAAAATCGTCATTCCAATCATAGGTATATATTTTTGAAACAAGATTATTAGGATCGGTTTTGTCATTTACCGCTGCGCGCCATAAAGCTTCGCCCCTCTGTTCTGAGTTTAAAACCGATTCCTGCCACGGTTTTTCAGTTTGAAGAGTCAGGCTTGAATTTAGTTGAATACGCGGTTTTTCGGTACCTCCGTTTTTTGTAGTTACAATAATGACCCCATTTGACGCTCTTGAACCATAGATGGAGGCTGCAGATGCATCTTTTAACACCTGGATGGAGGCAATAGAATTGATATTTAAATTCGCAAAATCCTCATACCTGGTTGTTGGAACACCGTCAATAATATACAGAGGATTGGTATTTCCTAATGTGTTTACTCCCCTTATCAATATTTGTGGTGAACCACCGTTTGCTCCGGTAGGGGAACCATCAGTTTGAATATATAAACCCGGCACTTGCCCCTGCAAGGCTAACATTGGACTTGGGACAGGAATATTTTTTATATCCTTCATGTTAACTACTGAGACCGCCCCAGTCAAGTCAACTTTTCTCTCCGTTTTGTATCCGGTAACAACGACAGCGTTTAAATCATTGTATGCAGGCTCCATTGAAACATTTAAATTTTCGGAAGATTTATTAACGGTAATTTCAATAGGATTCATTCCTACAAACGAAAATGTAAGTTTTTCTCCTACCGAAACTTCAATATTAAAAACACCTTCAGCATTAGTAACAGTTGTTTTTTCTTTTGATGCAACTGTTACACCAACCAATGGTTCTTTGGTGTCTTTATTTGAAACCCTGCCGGTTATATTTTTCTGCTGACCAAAAGCAAATAAGGTCATAAACAGCATCGGCAATAAAATTTGTAAGCTTTTCATTTGTAAAATTTTAAATAATTGAATGATTATTTTGTTCCTAAAAAAACGGAAGGCCTCTTTATTTGATTAAGGCGCTCACTTTAAAATAGCCGTTAACGTCATCGGTATCATAATCCGGACACGCACCTTTTTTTGTAGCAATAAAGGCACCGAGCCGACAGGCAAAATCCAAAGACTGTTCAGCTGAAAAATTCTCCAATAATTTGGCAATTAGGCCTGCTAAAAAAGCATCGCCGCTGCCCACTGTATCCACTACCTTTATTTTATATCCTTTATTTATATACTCGTTACCGTCATAATATAAAATAGCGCCATCAGCACCTTTGGTAACTACAATATTTTGAACGCTGAACTTTTCAGTTATTGATTTTACCCTATCCTGGATTGTAGTAGATTTAGAAAACCATCCTGTAATTAACTCCAGTTCTGCCAGGTTTAATTTTAAAAAATCGGCTTTCGCTAATAACTCTTCTACAATTTTCCTGTCATAATGCGGTGGTCGGAGATTGATGTCAAGAACTTTTGTTTTTGCAGATTCTAATAGTTTTAACAGCGTTTTTTCTGATTCCGGACTTCTGGCTGCCAGACTACCAAAAACGAAATAGTCAGCGTTGGAAACTAACATACTCAGGTCATCGTGCCACTTAATATAGTCCCAAGCTACAGGTTTTACTATATCATACACTACTTCATTATGTTCATTCGGTTCCGCAAATACTTTCCCCGTCCCGTGGTCATTCTTTAATTGAAAAAAATCAGTACAAATACCATGGGCTGAAAAAATATCAATTAATTCTTTCCCGTTTTTATCATTTCCAATAGCGGTGATCACCGCCGAATTTTTATGTTGCTTATGAAGATGGTAGGCCACATTCATTGGTGCACCCCCCGGCACTTCGCCGGAAGGCAATATATCCCATAACACCTCTCCAAAACAAACCACCTTATAATTGTATTTATATCTCATTTTAGTAATTTTAGACAACCTGTGACCTCCGGTTACTATAGCGCCGTAATCACCTCGCTGACAACTATCTTTGATTTTATCAATTTAGCTTCAAGTTCTTCAAGAGGGACGCCTTTGGTTTCCGGCATTTTAAAAATGACCCAAAATAGTTGCAAGACCATCATACAAGCAAAAAACAGAAATATCGGTGCAGCACCGAACTTCGCAGCCATAATAGGAAATATTGTAGTTATAATTGATGCCATCACCCAGTGGGTAGTACAACCCAGCGACTGCCCGTACGCTCTCACACTATTTGGAAATATTTCTGAAATAAAAACCCATATTACAGTACCCTGCCCGACTGCATGAGAAGCAATAAATAAAAAAAGCAAAATAGGAACTACCATGCCACTTGAGTGTCCGGAGTAAAAGGCATAAGCAACTGAGGCCAATGAAATGATATAACCAAGAGAACCTATCAGCATGAGTTTTCTTCTTCCCAGTCTGTCGATAAAATATAGTCCGGCCATTGTAAAAACTAAATTTACAAGTCCAATTCCTGCGCTTTGAAGAAATGCTGCCTGCTTACCAATTCCTGCGAGTTCAAATATCCTTGGTGCAAAATAAATAACTGCATTTATGCCTGACATCTGGTTAAAAAAAGCGATTGAAATTGCCAGAAAAATGGGAAAGCTGAATCTTTTTGAAAAAAAAGCAGAAAGGCTTTCTTTTTGGTGTTCCAGTTCTATTGATTTTTGGATTTCCAAAATGGCGTCATCTACTCCATCAGGGTCGCTTATTTCCAAGGTTTTGCGCGCGGTTACATAATCACCTCTATGAACCATAAGCCAACGAGGGCTTTCGGGCACAAAGAAAACCAAAACCGAATAGATGAATGCAGGTATAGCAACGATACCAAGCATCAACCGCCAACTGTTATCGCCGCCGATTCCCTGCAAAAGATAGTTGGATAGATAAGCCATTAATATCCCGAACACAATATTAAACTGGAAAGTAGCTACCAGTTTTCCCCGGTTTCTAGCGGGAGCAATCTCTGTAATATACATGGGGGCTACTACAGACGATGCTCCAATAGCAAGTCCACCCAATACTCTGAAAGCCATAAAAACATACACGCTCGGTGCCATCGCCGAACCAATTGCAGAAATCAAATAAAATATTCCGATCCAAAAAAGTGTTTTTTTTCTTCCAAATTTGGTAGCAGGAATCCCTCCAAAGAGCGCTCCTATTACCGTTCCATATAATGCAACACCAATTGCAATCCCATGAAGCACATCACTTAACTCCCATACACGTTTAATATCCTGTTCTGCTCCTGAAATTACGGCAGTATCAAATCCAAATAAAAAGCCACCAAGAGCGACAACGATACTCCATAAAAGCAATTTTCTGTTCATGAGAGGCAAATTTTGAAAAGTCAAATATATATACACAGCTATTGCATCCTACTTCAAAATCATAACTAAAGCTTTTAAAATCGTACCATCAAAAAAGTCGCTTTAAAATGCTGATTTGCAAATGTTTACATCAAATGATCGGTTTATCAATAAACTTAATTTTAAAATTGTGATCTTACCTTTCAATATTGTTCCTATATTTAACAGGAAGTTTAGTTTTCATAATTAAATTGTCCCCTTTTAATTTTCGAAAATGATTAAAACTTTTGCCAAACCGTCTTATAAATCGTTTTTTTTAGTTTTAACATGCTTTCTCACTTTTTCATGCAATAAGGAATTAAACAAGAAAAAACAATTTGTGATCGGTTTTTCGCAATGCACTACTCATGATGTATGGAGGAAATACATGCAAAAAGAGATGGAAATGGAATTGTCATTTCATCCTGAGATAAAATTGCTTGTAAAGGATGCAAATTTGAATGCGGAAAAGCAAATTCAACAGATTAAAGAATTGATGGATGAAAAAGTTGACCTTATAATTGCTTCCCCAGCAGAAGCAAAACCAATTACCCCAATCTTAGAACAAGCATACTCAAAAAATATTCCTGTCATCCTTGTCGACCGCAGTATACTATCGAAAAATTATACAGCTTTTATCGGCGCAAACAATTACCAGGTAGGTTTAGATGCCGGTGCATATGCAAATACGCTTTTAAAGGGGCACGGCAATGTTTTGGAAATAGGAGGTATTGATACGGGATCATCGGCCGATATTGGTCGTCATACAGGTTTTGAAGATGTACTTAAACAATATAAAGGTATAAAATATGTGGATAGGTTATCGGTGAATTGGGATGGGGATGCCATTCAAGCGGAGAAAGATATGATTAGAGAATTACAAAAATATGCTGATGTACAATTAATTTTTACCCAGAACGATCGAATTGGACTTGGATGCTATAAGGTTTGTAAAAATTTGGGTATTAATAAGAAAATATCTATTATTAGTGTAGATGGGTTGCCCGGCCCAAATGGAGGTATTGATTTGGTAGAAAAAGGCATGCTCAAAGCCACTATACTTTACCCAACTGGTGGAAAAGAAGCTATCCAAACTGCTGTTAATATCCTGGAAAAGAGACCTTTTCAAAAGGAAATTCAATTGTATTCAACTTTTATTGATTCGTCCAATGTGAGAATGATGGATCTACAGAGTCAAAAAATATTATCTCAACAAAATGATATTGAAAAGCAGCAAAATGTTTTAAAGGAACAAATAAAGATTTATAAAAATCAAAAAACTTTTAATAATATACTCACAATTGCTCTTCTACTTGTTTTTATTCTGGGAGCTACAGTTTTCTATTCATGGAGAAGAAATAAAAGGATCGCAGAGAAATTACAGATACAAAATGAAGAAATTTCAAAGCAAAGCGGGCAATTAATTGATATATCCGCAAAAGCAGAGCAGGCACATCAGGCAAAGCTTAATTTTTTTACAAACATATCACATGAATTCCGAACTCCGCTTACACTCATATTTGCTCCGTTAGGCGAATTAATTAGCAATACCAGATTGCAATATGATACCAGATCGGCCTTACAACTGATTCAGAGAAATGCAATCCAATTATACAAGCTCGTTGACCAGCTAATGGATTTTAGAAAAATAGAGTTCAATAAAATGAAATTAAAAGTATCCGAAAATGACCTGGTAACTTTTACACATGAAATAGTTAATTCTTTCAATGTTTTAGCGAAAAATAAAAGTATTGACCTTGAGTTTTTAACAAGTGAACGGGTTCTTTTGGTTTGGTTTGATACAACAATGATTGATAAAGTTATATTTAATGTTTTGTCAAACGCCTTTAAGTTTACCGAAGAGTCAGGCAGTATTAATGTAAGTGTTTCAAGGAATGATGAGCGTGCTGTGATAAAAATAGAAGATGATGGACTGGGGATGAGCAAAGAAGTAATAGATCATGCCTTTGAACCGTTTTTTCAGGGAGAATATGAAAATTATAAGGGCACCGGACTGGGACTTGCATTATCTAAAGAATTGATTGAGTTACACCACGGTTGTATAATTGTAAAAAGCGAGAAAAAAAAGGGTTCTATATTTGAAATTTCATTGCCGCTTGGAAACTGCCATTTTGAAAAAAATGAATTAGCACCAGATTCATGTAATAAAGAACCTCTTATATATGAAGACCCGGATCTTTATACGTCAAATAATATTAATATTTTACCTAATAACAGTTTGGAATCGTTTCCCCAAAAGTTTCTGTCTATTTTAGTAATTGATGATAATAATGAAATGCGTGAATATCTGCATTCGAGGCTTTGTAGAGATTATACTATTATAGAAGCTGAAAATGGAAATCAGGCGTTGAAAGCTGCATTTGAATCAGTTCCTGACCTCATACTTTGCGATATTGTTATTCCCGGAAAAAATGGCCTTGAATTAACTCAAATTTTTAAAAGCGATATACGCACCTCACATATACCGGTTATATTGCTTACTGCAAAAGACCAGGACAGTCAAAAAATTGAAGGAATGGAAACGCAAGCTGATGCTTATATCACCAAGCCTTTTAATTTAATGTTTTTATTAAGAACGATTAAAAGCCTGCTTCAAAATCGTGAAAAGATAAAAGAGCACTATTCCGGAGAAATTTTTTCAGAAGAGAAGTTACATATATCAAAAAAGGAAAATCGTAAATTTATCATTGAGTTCACCTCAATAGTGGAAAAAAATTTAGACAATGAGAAATTTTGTGTGACGAATATTTGTGATGAATTAGGAATTTCCAGAGTACAGCTTTACAGGAAAGTAAAAGTAATCCTAAACTGTAATGTAAATGATTACATAATTTCAACGCGTTTAAAAAAAGCAAAATATTATTTGCAACACGAAAATCTTACTATTTCGGAAATTGCATTCAGAACCGGATTTTCTTCGGCTGCTTATTTTTCGACAGTATTTAAATCTAAATTTGGAACAACTCCAACTGCATTTAAGGAAAAATAAATAATTAGAATTATTTATTAATCAATCCGATTGCAGCAAAAGGATACTTAGGATTATAGATTTAGCAACATTTAACCAAATGACAAAATTATTCACACGTCGAACCGGTTCTGTCATCGTTATTCTTGCTGCGTGTAAATCTCATTAGAACATCAGTGGAAGAAGTTGCTGAGAAGAACGGTAAAAACATTGGTTCACCAACGCTTCTGACGGAAATATTCTGAGATGTTGCAGGGCCGGGAGTATCCATTGCATAGAGAGACAACAAGAATTTGTAGTTTTTCTTCTGAAGAATATCTTCACATCATCCCAACTTGCCAAGGCTCAGAAATTAAATCCGGTATTATTCAATGTCATCGGGGACGGCATTGTCAAACCATCTTTTATTTCTTTCGAACGATACTGAGTTTTAACCCTTTTTAAACCATTTTGGCTACCGTAGTAGCATTAAAGCGAATTTTTAAAAGAATTGCAGCAATAAGAATACGCATTTTCAATCTTTAATTGTTATAAAAATTTTTGGTCGACGAATTCCGATTTACCATCTGTCAATTTTCGTTTAGTCAATACGTTAATAACAATTACCAATCCCATTATTATAAAACTCAAGACTAAAAGCAAGATCCAGCCTTGTAAGGCAACAGGCTCATCTAAAATTAAATTTTTTAATACTACAGGAGATTTAGGAACTATCCATGTAAACCAATAGGATTGGCCTAAAACCATAAGGCAAACAAGAAAAAGCAATATAAAGCTGTGCTTCAAGGTAAACCGGAAAAGCTCTGACTCCTTTCCTATCAGGTTTCCTGCCGCCGCCGCAACCGCAATTGAAGAAGGTGAAATCATTTTTCCTATAACTCCTCCTGATGCATTTGCTGAAACTGTAACTATAGGATTAATACCGATTGAATTTGCAGTCACTGCCTGGAGATTTCCAAATAATGCATTGCTTGAAGTATCAGAACCGGTTATAAATACGCCAAGCCAACCTAATATCGGTGCAAAAAAAGGAAACAAAAAACCAGTACTTGAAAGACCTTTTGCCATGGTTAATATCATGCCTGAATCATTTAATAAAGAAGCAAATCCTAATATGGCTCCAATAGTAATGATAGGATACTTAAGATTTTTCACTGTTGAAATAAAGATGCGAAATGCTTGTTTATAACTTAAACCTATAACCGGAATCGAAATGATACACGCTATAAGAATAGCTGTTCCTGCAGCAGACAAAAAATTAAAGTGAAAAACATGTGGGATCAATTTACCATTCACGTTAGTAATGGTATTATGAATTCCCGGAAAATTAAACTTAACTTCTCCAAAAGTATCCAGCAGTTGTTTAACAGGCTTCAATCCCCAGCCAATGATCATAACGGTAAGAAATATAAAAGGAGAACAAGCCTTAAGAATTTCTCCGCTGCAATAAACTTTACCAGCATTGATTGACGTGACATTTTCATTTGCAAAACGCCAGGTTTGCTTTGGTTTCCAATATTTCAGAAAGATAACCAGGAATATGATGGAACCGATTCCCGCAAGAATGTCCGGTAATCCGGGCCCAATAAAGTTTGAACAACTCCATTGAATCAAAGCAAACGAGATTCCTGAAACTAAAATAGGCGGCAAAACCTCCAGAGCCTTTCGTATCCCACACATCAATACCACTAAATATAGGGGAAGTAAAGCGGACAAAACCGGGAGTGTACGTCCAACCATTTGTGATATAGACATTTCAGGAATTGAAGATACTTTAGACGCAACGGTAATAGGAATCCCTATGGAGCCAAAAGCAACCGGGGCAGTATTGGCTATGAGACAAATGCCCGCAGCATAAAGTGGATTAAACCCAAGCCCTACAAGCATTGCAGCCGTTATCGCTACCGGCGCTCCAAAACCAGCTGTACCTTCTAAAAAAGAACCAAATGAAAATGCAATACGTAACGCCTGTAAT
>JBQCFI010000108.1:0-5358 GCA_051959325.1 Ginsengibacter sp.
CAATTGAGGCTTTGTATTCACCGTGGCATTATCGCTCAGCAAAATGTTATTGTTTGTCTGGTAGGCATTCGTTTTTTGTGCATCAGGCCTCACAAAGATCTTTCCGCTGAATACACCGGTTGACCTTTCGTCCATCACACCCTTATACAGTTCATTGCTGAAACAATTTGGCATTCTGTTGTCAACCAAAGTATGATTATCCACGTGGCTGTTGCCTTTCAATAAATACAAGCCATACATATGCGCCTCATTGCCCGCAGCTTCCATAACAATGTTGGTGTTGTTGCGGATCATGCCACCATCAAGGCTCACAATCACCGTATGCGCATAACTTTTTCCAATCTGCCGGATGTGTGTAGTACCCACATGGCTGCCATTCGCCCTGTCGTTCTGTATTTTATAATATTCCAAGATCGCATTGTCCTTTACCACTATTTCCACTACCTCGTTTGTAAAACTATCCATCGAACCGATTGTTTTATATCTTTCTACCAATTGCAATTTGGAACTTCTGTCTGTAAAAACCAGGCTTCTTGGCTGCGATAAAATATGACTTTCTGTTGCATCAGAAATATGATACAGGTAAACAGGATTTTCAATTATTTGTCCTTTTACTGCATAAATAAAAACGCCGCCATAAATAAAAGATGTATTGAGCGCATGAATGGCATCATTGATAAAAAGCACACTTTTTCCAAGATGCTCCTTTACCAGGTCTTTATAAATTCCATTCGCAGCTTCCTCCAACGGCAAAATTACCAGTTGCTCTTTTGATGATCGGATGGTAGAAAGCTCAGGCACGAATTTTCCATTTGCAAAAACGAGTTCATTCGCATTTTCAAAACCCGGCAAACGCATTTCATCAACGTGTGATTTCGAAATTCCGGTATTTACTTCATCCTCTGTCAAATGATATTCCTTCTTAAATAAATCGCTGACACTGGTGTATTTCCACTCTTCATTTTTAAAAGTAGGAAGGCCTTTTTTATTGAAATTTTTAAAACCTTCTCTTCTTACATCAGTGAGTAAATTATCAGGATCAATCGCCTGAAGTTGATTAAATTTTTCTCCTAAATATTCTAAATTTATTTTTTCCATCTGGTAATTATTGTGTTTTTAAACCTTCTTTCCGACACTTCCTAAACTGCTTCTGATAAAAATTCATCTTTAATAAAATCATATCCTTTTTCTTCGAGTTCCAAAGCGAGTTCTTTGGTTCCGGATTTTACAATTTTACCGTTGAGAAGCACATGAACGAAATCGGGTTGGAGATAATCCAGCAACCTTTGATAATGCGTGATCACAATGATGGCGCGGTTTTCATCGCGTAATTTGTTTACACCGCTCGCTACAATTCTCAATGCGTCAATATCAAGTCCTGAATCAGTTTCATCCAAAATGGTCAACTTAGGCTCCAGCATCGCCATCTGAAAAATTTCATTCTTCTTTTTTTCACCGCCCGAAAAACCTTCATTAATAGAACGGGTCAATAACGATTTATCGATTTCAACCAGGTTCATTTTTTCTTTCATCAACTTCATAAAAGAAACCGCATCCAACGGTGGCAAACCATGGTATTTTCTTTTTTCGTTTACGGCAGTTTTAATAAAATTAGTAGTGCTCACCCCTGGAATTTCTACCGGGTATTGAAAAGCTAAAAATAAACCCTCGCGTGCTCTGTCTTCCGGTGATAATTCTAAAATATCTTTTCCCACAAAATCAACAGAACCTTCCGTTACTTCGTATTCTTCTCTTCCCGCAAGAACAGATGCGAGCGTGCTTTTGCCTGAACCATTCGGGCCCATGATCGCATGCACTTCACCGGCCTGCACATCAAGATTAATTCCTTTTAAAATCTGTTTCCCTTCTACGGATGCATGTATGTTTTTGATTGATAACATTTTCGTTTATTAATTTTTAATTCGTAATTCGTAATTTTTAATTTGTAATTCTTACCCGACACTTCCCTCCAAACTTACCGCCAGCAGTTTCTGTGCTTCCACGGCAAATTCCATGGGCAATTGATTCATTACTTCTTTAGCAAAACCGGTAACGATCAATGCCACCGCAGCTTCCGTATCAATACCACGTTGACGGCAATAAAAAAGCTGGTCTTCACCAATCTTTGAAGTAGTAGCTTCATGTTCGATAATGGCTGTTTTATTTTTTGATTCGATGTATGGAAATGTATGAGCGCCGCATTTATCGCCGAGCAACAACGAATCACATTGAGAATAATTCCGCGCATTCAGGGCGTTTTTGCCTGCTCTTACCAATCCACGGTAACTATTCTGGCTCTGCCCAGCAGAAATTCCTTTGGAAACGATTCGGCTTCTTGTATTTTTTCCAAGATGGATCATTTTGGTTCCTGTATCCGCTTGCTGAAAATGATTGGTTAAGGCAACAGAATAAAATTCGCCGATTGAGTTATCACCTTTCAAAATCACACTCGGATATTTCCAGGTAATTGCAGAACCGGTTTCTACCTGTGACCATGAAATTTTGGAATAATTGCCCATGCAGATACCCCGCTTGGTAACGAAATTATAAATGCCACCCTGGCCGTTTTCATCGCCCGGAAACCAGTTTTGAACCGTAGAATATTTGATTTCTGCTTTGGTATGAGCAAACAATTCTACCACTGCAGCGTGCAATTGATTTTCATCCCGCTTTGGAGCAGTGCAACCTTCAAGATAACTTACATAAGATTCATCTTCTGCTATGATTAACGTACGCTCAAATTGCCCGGAATTTTCTGTATTGATCCGGAAATAAGTAGATAATTCCATCGGGCAACGAACGCCTTTTGGAATATAACAAAAGGAACCATCTGTGAAAACTGCGGAATTTAAAGCCGCAAAGTAATTATCGGTCATGGGTACTACAGATCCCAAATATTTCTTTACCAGATCAGGATGATTTTGAATTGCTTCGCTTATTGAGCAAAAAATTATGCCTACTTCTGAAAGCTGCTTCTTGAACGAAGTGGCAACAGAAACGCTGTCCATCACTACATCCACCGCAACTCCAGTCAACCTTTTTTGTTCATTCAATGAAATGCCGAGTTTATCGAAAGTTTTCAGCAATTCAGGATCTACTTCATCAAGGCCGTTTACTTTAGCCTTTTTCTTAGGCGCCGCATAATAGATAACATCCTGGAAATCAATTGGCGGATATTTTACATTGGGCCATTTGGGCTCTTCCATTTTCAACCAATGAGCATATGCCTTCAGTCGCCAGTTCAACATCCATTCCGGTTCATTTTTCTTTTGCGAAATCAGGCGGATCACATTTTCATTGAGGCCTTTAGGAACTACATCGGTTTCAATGTCAGTAACAAAGCCATATTGATAATCTCTCGACACGGTTTCTTCCAAAACATCCAATTCTTCTTTCATTATTCCCTTATTTTAAGTTGAAATTGTTATATTTAATTGATATGCAAAGATAATGCGTTTTGCTGTTTATACAAAATAGTATAAATAGATTTACCATTTGAAAAAACAAAAGTTTTCTTCTGAAAATCAAGCGGATAAAGGATTTAAACCCGGTTTGTGAAAAAGGGAAATTTTTAAGACAGCAGAAGGACAAATAAAGCGGATTTTAGTTTTACTCTAATGATTTTTTATTGTTCATTCATGTTATTGAACGATTCAAGTTGACGATTTTTCTGAATTTATCGGGCAAAGTTTTTACGTTTCCTCGAAAGGCAAAACTTTTCTCCGGAATGGTCATCTTGTTTACCGGAATTTTACCCACAAGGGATTTTTTATGGTTCGTTGAAATGTCAGCGAAAGAAACAGGTATACTGTGTGATCGTAATTCCTTATTTTTAATCTTCTTACAAAACCAGAAAAAATGGATGGTAGCAATGTATATTTTACCGAAACGCAACGCTTCAGACAGCCGTGGCTTTGGGCCATCATCGTGGCGGTGGATATTCTGATCATCTCTGGCATTCTGTCTGAAATGCAAAAAATTAAAAGTGATGCACGTGCTACGCTTATTTTTGCAGCAGCGATTGCCAGTCTTACAATTGTGTTGTTTTTAATTCTCAGGCTGGAAACTAAAATAACTGGAGAAGGAATTTATTACCGCTTTTATCCTTTTCAGTTTAAATTTAAGGTCATTACATGGGAGCAAATTTCCAGCGCTCATGTACGCACCTACAAGCCGTTTGATGAATATGGAGGATGGGGCATTAGGTTTGGCCTTCGTGGAACTGGAATGGCCTACAATGTGTCGGGAAACCGGGGACTGCAACTTGAACTTACGAACGGGAAAAAAATACTGCTTGGCACTCAAAGACCGGAAGAAATAGCACAGGCGTTGATCCATTTGAATAAAAATTGAAGAGGAAGTGTTGAATTGTAAAAATGACTTATTGTTAAAACATGAAATAAAATTTCAAATAAATGAAGCGTACAGCATTGAACTTTGGAGGGATGATCATTCCTTTATTTTTTTTACCATTTTTCCCCAGTGCACAATCAGCAAATACCCTGCCTTCGTGGGCTTTCGGAGGTTTTGTTCGTCCACAAAATATCAATCCAATTATTTCTCCGGACAATACTGCTGTTTTTACGGATCCGATGAGTGGCAAACAAAATCATTGGGAATCAGATAATACCTTTAATCCGGCAGCAACCATCAAAGATGGAAAAGTGATCATGCTTTATCGGGCAGAAGATAACTCCGGCAATGGAATTGGCTTTCACACTTCCAGGATAGGTTTTGCTGAAAGCAATGACGGCTTGTATTTTGGAAGAAAAAATGTTCCCGTTTTATTTCCTGCGAATGATTCTCAAAAAAAATTTGAATGGCCCGGAGGTTGCGAAGATCCAAGAGTGGCAATGACGGAAAGCGGGATGTATGTAATGTTCTACACACAATGGAACCGCAAATTACCTCGGCTCGGTGTTGCCACTTCAAGTGATCTGATCCATTGGAAAAAACATGGCCCCATTTTTCAAAAAGCATACAACGGACGTTTTTTTAATATGGCAACAAAGTCGGCTTCTGTCCTTACAAAAATGATGGGCGAAAAACAAGTGATCACAAAGATCAATGGAAAATATTGGTTGTATTGGGGCGAGCATCATGTGTACGCAGCTACATCATCCGACCTCATAAACTGGCAGCCTGTTTTGAATAAAGATGGAAAACTGAAAGAATTGATTTCTCCGAGAAAAGGATTTTTCGACAGCGATCTTACAGAATGCGGTCCACCGGCTTTGATGACCAAAGATGGCATTCTTCTTTTTTATAATGGTAAAAATAAAGCCGGCGATGAAGGCGACAAACGCTACAATGCCGATTCCTATTGCGCCGGACAGGTTTTATTTAATTCAAAAGACC
>JBQCFI010000109.1:0-3525 GCA_051959325.1 Ginsengibacter sp.
TTTATTATATTTTCTCTTTTGGAAGGGTTGTCGAGCCCGTTATTTAGAATCTTAAAGATCAGTTTGTCGCCTTCATCGCCATATTTACCCATCAGTGTTTCGAGGTTTTCCATGGAGGGAGTTTCCAAAGGTTCAAAACCATATAATTGGAAGGTTTGTTTGATGGTATCGATTATAAACCTGCGCTTGTGAAGCGTTTCTGCAGCAAACTCGCGCGTTCCCTGTGGCAATGACGGTGTCATAGTGTTTTTCAGCCTTATTTATTTTTTTAAAATGGCAAAACTATTATTTAATTGTTGGAATGTTTATTGTTTAGTGATTTTACGGTAATTATCAGATTCCTTATGGAAAATAATAATTGCTGCATCTTTGTTTCTGAAAGGAATGCCGGTGATTTAACAATTTACTTGCAGCAATAAAAACAGAATATGCATCTAAATAAATTACCCAGTTGTCGGTAAACGCAAAAAGAATGTTTTTAAAAAAAATAAGGCAGTAAACGAACAAATATGGCAATTTCTCTATTTTATTTTATCTTGCCAATCGTCTTTTTTAAAAAATAAACAATGAGCCTTGAAGAATTTGAAAATACGCCGGATAATAAAACGAAGCGTTATGTGATGATGCGCAGCATTACAGACATGGGAATGGGCTTTATTTATGTTGTCGTTGGGATTATTATTTTATTTGCAAAGCAATTTAATTTTTCAACTGATTTTACAGCAAGTGTTCCCGCAAAGATCTTTGCTGTTTTGGTTATTATTTACGGTTCATGGAGAATTTTCAGGGGCATCAGAAAAAAATATTACAAAGAATGATCTATCTGAGCAATCATATAAAAGCTTCAAAACTGGCGGCATTCATGCTTTCGTTGTTATGGGTGTTTTTTACAAGCTGTCACGAAAATAAAAGAACCGATGTGGACACGCCGAGCACTGGCACGATACACATAAGCGTGGATGAGACTTTTAAGCCTGTGATCGATTCAGAGATCCAGGTTTTTGAAGCATTGTATCCACATGCAAAAATTATTGCCGATTACAAGCCCGAAGCTGAATGTTTTAAAGACCTGATAAAAGATAGCACCCGGATGATCATTGTTACCCGAGGCCTCACACCGCAGGAAGAAAAATATTACAAAGACAGTTTGAGCTATTCACCAACCTGGTCTCGTGTGGCTTATGATGCAATCGCTGTAATTGTAAATAAAAAGTTTCCTGATTCTCTTTTCGATATGAATGAAATAAGGGGGATACTAAGTGGCACCACCGGTGATAAAGAGACAGCAGTTTTTGATGGATTGCAGGAAACAAGCACCATTCGCTATGCTGTTGATTCTATATTAAGAGGGATGCCCTTGGATCCGAAAAAAGTATTTGCAGAAAAAAACAGTGAAGGAGTTATTAATTATGTTGCCAATCACACGAATGTTCTTGGATTTGTGGGAGTAAGCTGGATTGGAAATCCGGAGGATACTACCCAAACAAGCTTTTTAAACAAAGATATAACGATTGCATCTATAAAATGTACCTGCCCTGAACAGTCTTATATAAAACCGTACCAGGCAAATATCATGTTGAAACGATATCCAATGATACGCGGATTGTATTATATTTTAAAAGAAAATTATGATGGGCTTGGAAGTGGGTTTGCTACCTTCCTGGAGTATGAAAGAGGACAATTAATTTTCAGAAGGGCTTATCTTGCTCCTGCAAAAATGAATTTCAGTGTGCGGAAAGCAACCACTTATTAATTTGAAATCAAAACCAGTTATTAATAAAAAAGTAAAAATTGTAAACATGAAAAAAATCGGAGTTATCGCTTCCCTGCTTTTAATGGGTAATGTCTTATTTGCCCAAAGCATTCAAGAGGGAAAACAGTTTTTAAATTATGAAAGGTACCAAAGTGCCGAGGATGTGTTTCAAAAGTTGTTGGCTGCCAATCCTAATAATACGGAAGCGGCTTATTGGCTGGGACAAACTTACCTTGATCCGAACAGGGAGCCCATTGATACTGCAGCGGCAAAAGCTTTGTATCAAAAAACGCTGCAGGCCAATCCAAATGATGCGTTGATGATGATTGGCGTAGGACAGATCGAATTGATGGAAGGAAATAAAACAGATGCCCGTAACCGTTTTGAAACCGCTATTAATAATACTAAAAAGAAAAATCTTGCTGATGTGCTTTATGCGGTTGGAAGAGCGAATATCGAACCCAAAGATGGCGACATTATGTATGGTATCGACAAGCTTAAACAGGCCGCCGATAGAGACAAGAAGAATGCAGACATCTATAATGAGATCGGCTTTGGTTATTGGAAATTAAACGACGGCGCCAATGCTACTTTGAACTATCAAACAGCTTTGTCAATTGATCCACACGATGCAAGAGCAAGCTTTATGATAGGTAGAATTTTTGAAACCCAGGGCTATGGCCAGGAACCAATTTATATGAAGTATTATAATGAAGCTATCAGTGAAGATCCAAATTTTGCTCCTGTTTATTACTGGCTTTATACTTATTACTATCAGCGTGATGTAAACAAAGCATCTGAATATTTGAATAAATATATTGCGGTTGCAGACAATGATTCTAAAAACTGCTATGCAAAAGCTTCCTTGTTTTATGTATCAAAAAAATATGCAGAAACCATTACACAAGCTGATGCATGTATCAATTCTGCAGGTCAGAAAACTTTTCCGAATTTGTATGGTTTGAAAGGATATGCTTATGATAAACTGGGAGATTCATTAAAAGCGAAACAAGCATTTGAAAAATTCTTTTCTGTTGTAAATCCGGATAATATCGGGCCTACAGATTATGCAACCTATGGTAAGATTTTGTTGAAATTTCCCGCACAGGAAGCGCAGGGAGAAGCTTACATAGAAAAAGCCGTGTCTATGGATACTATTGTTGCCAATAAGATCAAAACGATCACTGATCTGGCCAAAGATTTCGCAGCAAGCAACAACTTCGCAGAAGCGGGAAAATGGTACGGTAAAGTTTTAAAACTTGATCCTAATTTCGGAAAACAAGAATTATTCTATGCCGGATATAATGATTATCGCGGTGGCAATTACAAAGGTGCAGATTCAGTATTCCAGATCTATCAGCAGAAATATCCTTCAGACGCATATGGCTGGTACCTGGGTGCACGTGCACGTGAAGGAATGGATACCACCTATCAGTTAGGCCTTGCTAAACCTTTGTATGAAAAGGTTATTGCAATCAGCGATACTGCGAAGGATAAAGCAGCGCTCAAGAATTTCTCCATTCCGGCTAACAGGTATATGGTTGCTTATTTTTACAACATCAAGCATCAGACAGATTCAGCGTTGTTGTACAATAATAAAATTTTAGAAATTGACCCTACAGATGCTACCGCTTTAAAAACTAAAGACGCATTGGAGGGAGTTCTGAAAAAACAATCTGAAGCCGCAGATAAAGCAAACAAACCGGCTGCGACCAAAAAATAGACTTTTTTCAAAATGGAAATAAATAAAGCTCCTGCAATTTGCAGGAGCT
>JBQCFI010000110.1:0-3253 GCA_051959325.1 Ginsengibacter sp.
TTCAGTTCATTATTCTGTTTTAAAAATGCAAACGGCCAGAAGGATTTAAAAGCAACTGTTGTTGAGCGGCCTTCCACAAGTGGGACCAATTCATATTATGTAAGTAATAAAAAGCCTTTACAACCATTGGTTTTTATTAAACTTCCTGTAGGTACTATCAAACCGGAAGGATGGATATTGAAATATCTTGAACTGCAAAGAGACGGATTAACTGGAAAACTGGGCGAAATAAGCGCATGGCTTGAAAAGAAAAACAACGCCTGGTATAGTGGCACCGGTAAAGGCGATCATGGTTGGGAAGAAGTGCCTTATTGGTTGAAAGGTTACGGGGATATGGGTTATATTTTGAATGATCAATCTATTATCAGGGAAACAAAATCATGGCTTGAAAAAGTATTTCAAAGCCAGCGACCTGATGGTTATTTTGGACCGGGAGAAGTGGTGAGGAATAAAGAAAATCAAATTGTAAAGGTTCCGGATCTGTGGCCGAATATGATCATGCTTTTTTGCCTTCAGTCGTATTATGAATACAGCAATGACAAAAGAGTCATTCCATTTATGACGAAATATTTTCATTGGCAATCCACCGTTCCTGATAGTATTCTTTTAAGAACCTATTGGGAAAACAGCCGCGGTGGCGATAATCTCTACAGCATTTATTGGTTGTATGATCATACAGGTGAGAAATCACTGTTGGATTTGGGTACAAAAATTTTCAGGAACACCGCGAATTGGGATCAAAAAAATAATTTACCCAACTGGCATAATGTGAATATAGCACAGAGTTTTCGTGAGCCAGCCACTTATTACATGCAATCAAAAGACAGCAGTTTGTTGCAAGCGACTTACAATGATTTTCATCTTGTCAGAAATATTTATGGACAAGTTCCCGGCGGCATGTTTGGAGCGGATGAAAATGCACGGAAAGGTTATACTGATCCGCGCCAGGCGGTTGAAACCTGCGGCATGGTAGAGCAAATGGCCAGCGATGAAATATTAAGTGGAATAACAGGAGATCCGATGTGGGCAGACAACTGCGAAAATGTTGCTTTCAATACCTATCCGGCCGCGGTCATGCCGGACTTCAGAGGATTGCGTTATCTCACGGCTCCAAATATGGTGGTAAGTGATAGTAAAAATCATTCTCCCGGCATCGAAAACTCCGGCCCTTTTTTAACCATGAATCCATTTAGCAGCCGCTGTTGCCAGCACAATCATTCACAAGGCTGGCCTTATTATGAAGAACATTTGTGGATGGCTACTCCTGACAATGGAATCGCCGCGATGATGTACAATAGTAGTGAAGTAACTGCCAGAGTTGGAAATGTAAAAGGGAAAACTGTTACCCTAAAACAAACCACACACTATCCTTTTGATGAGAATATTAAAATAGAAGTAAGTACTTCTTCACCGGTAAGTTTTCCATTGTATCTCCGTGTTCCTCGCTGGTGCAAGGATGCAACAGTAACAATCAATGGAAATCCCGTAAATGTTGAGGCAAGCGCTAGTTCATACATCCGTTTGGAAAATAAATGGAAACAGGGCGATGTAATTGAACTGACGTTGCCGATGGAACTCGTTTTGAAATTGTGGACAGAAAATAAAAACAGTGTAAGTGTGAATTATGGACCGCTTACTTTTTCATTAAAAATCGATGAATATTATCAAAAAGTAAACAGCAAGGAATCTGATATCGGGGATTCGAAATGGCAGGCGGATGCAGATCAAAGCAAATGGCCGGCCTATAATATTTATCCTGCCAGCATGTGGAATTATGGACTCGCATTGAATGATAAACCGCTATCAGAGCAATTTCAAATTATTAAAAAACCGTGGCCGGAAAGCAATTTTCCTTTTGATCAAAAAGATGTACCGATAATGATAAAAGCGAAAGGGAAACTAATTCCCTGGTGGACGGTAGATAAATATGGGCTTTGCGGAGTTTTACCTGAAAGTCCCGTTGCTGTGAACACGAAAGAAGAAACAATAGAATTGATACCGATGGGTGCGGCAAGGTTGAGGATATCGGCTTTTCCGGTCGTCAAATAGTGAATGGTGAGTGGTGAATTGTGAATTGAGTGTTGAACATTGAATAATGAATGTTGAATATCGAACATTAAATACTGAATCTGAAAATTTTTATAAAATGAAAAAATTGTTTTTTGTATTATTTGTTGCTTTACTCATTTCTGATGTTCATGTTTATGCCCCAAAGGAAAGAGCGGTTTGGAGCAAAACCGAAGCAAATAAATGGTATGCTAGCAAGGGCTGGCTGCGCGGAAGTAATTTTATTCCAAGCACTGCCATTAATCAATTGGAAATGTGGCAGGCCGCTACTTTTGATCCCAAAACCATTAACCGGGAATTGGGTTATGCGCAATCAATCGGTTTCAACGCAATGCGCGTTTTTCTTCATCATGTGGCATGGCAGGAAGACGCAACCGGATTTAAAAACAGGATAAAAGAATATCTTACGATTGCCAATAAGCATCACATCGGAACCATCTTTGTAATTTTTGATGACTGTTGGAATGATACTTATCACGCAGGAAAGCAACCGGCTCCGAAAACAGGAATTCATAACTCAGGCTGGCTTCGTGACCCTGGCACTTTATATCACACAGAACCGATGCTGGCCGACACTTTGGAGAAGTATGTAAAAGATATCCTCACGACTTTCAAACACGATAAAAGGATTCTTCTTTGGGATTTGTATAATGAGCCCGGCAATTCTGTTTATGGAAATCAAAGCATGGATCTTTTGCAGAAAGTTTTTACATGGGGAAGAGAAGTAAATCCTGATCAACCGTTATCTGCAGGCCTTTGGAATCCAAAGCTGGTAGATTTAAATGTGTATCAACTCGCGAATTCTGATGTGATTACTTATCACAATTATGAAAAAGAACCGGAACATGCAAAAGTAATTGATTCTTTAAAACCTTATGGACGGCCGCTCATTTGCACCGAATACATGGCCCGTACACGAGGAAGTTTGTTTGCTACCATCATGCCTTTGCTGAAAAAAAATAACGTTGGCGCTATTAACTGGGGATTGGTATCCGGCAAAACAAATACCATCTATGCGTGGGATACACCAATGCCAAATGGAGACGAACCAAAAGTTTGGTTCCATGATATTTTCAGGAAAGATGGGACGCCGTATAGTGAAAAAGAAATACAACTGATAAAATCTTTAACAGGAGTGAAGCAAACACAAAAAGTAAAGTAAGTTTTTGTCTTTCCAATAAATGAA
>JBQCFI010000111.1:0-20861 GCA_051959325.1 Ginsengibacter sp.
CCAATTTATTTTCAACTACCTCAATCTTCGCTTCTTTATAAAATTGTTTTGTTAGAATATCGTGATTCCCACGGATCAGTTTAATTTCCAGCTGAGGAAAATCATTTCGCCATTTAATAAAAAAATCCAATTCTTTATTGGCTGAACTGTGAAACATGTCTCCTGCGATCAACAATACTTTTGGTTTAAAAAAGGCGATCTGGGCAAATAATTTTTGAAGGTCTTCTTTATAAATATTCTGGGGAATGCCAATGCCGGATTTTCGAAAATGTCCGGATTTTCCAAAATGCAGATCAGATAAGATCAATGCACTTTCTTCTTCCCAAAAAATACACCGGGCAGGCGAAAGCCAAAGCGTTTCATTATTTAATTTAAACCGCAGCGGATTGAGCAAGAATATAAAAATTTACGGTTCAAAATTATTAAATGATCAGGAGAATCTGTACAATGCAAGGCATCTTGCAATTTCGTTGAATCGCAAACTTTATTTTTAAATGCTCTTATAGCGGCGATCAGCTTTCCTCAAATGTTTCATCTTCCTGCTCCCGGTGTTGTGGATCGAAATTTCTGTAAGCCCTGGCAAAAAACAGCGGGAATATCCAGATTGAAAAAAACATCGCACAAATGATTCCGCCAATTACTACCCGTGCCAATGGCCGTGAACTTTCAGAGCCGATGCCGTGAGAGATCGCTGCTGGTAATAATCCAATTGCAGCCATCATCGCCTTCATGACTACCGGCCTTACCCGTGAGTGAACACCCATCCTGATCGCGCTGAATAGTGAAATCGACTGGCCTTTTTTTGATTTTTCAAGGTTGTGTTTTATCTCGGTAATGATCAAGACTCCAAATAAGATACAAATGCCAAACAAAGCGATAAAACCGATACCTGCTGAAATGCTGAAATTCGTCCCTGTTATAAATAATGCTGCAATGCCTCCGACAATTGCAAAAGGAACATTCAGAAATACCAATCCTGCATCTTTGAAATTTCCAAACATAGTGAACAGCAACAGAAAAATAAGTAACAAACTGATCGGCACCACTTCCTGCAATCTTTTAGTAGCGCGTTGCTCATTTTCAAAATCTCCCTGCCATACAAGCGAGTAGCCGTTTTTTAATTTTACATCTTCTTTCATTTTTTGTTGTGCTTCTTTAATTGCGCTGCCCATATCGCGGCCACGGACAGAAAATTTTACAGCAGAATATCGCTCGTTATCATCTCTGAAAATCAGGCACGGTCCTGTTTTGGTGGTAATGTTTGCAATCTCTTTCACCGGCACCTTTGATCCACTTGAAGTGGGGATCATCAGGTTGCCGATGTCATTTTCAGATTTCCGGTATTCTTCGGGTATTCGCAAACGGATGTCGAACTTGCGCACACCTTCATATAATTGAGTTGCCGCTTTGCCGCCGATCGCCATTTCAATTACTGCATTTGCGTCTGCAGTCGCAACACCATAAAGTGCCATTTTTTGCTGGTCCAGGTCAATATCCAGTTCCGGCTGGCCAAGATTTTTAATAACGCCAAGATCCGCTATTCCATTTACGGCTCTTAAAACATTATAAACCTCATTCGCCTTGTCCTCCATATAGTTCAGTGAATCCCCAAATATTTTTACACAAATAGATCCTTTCACCCCTGAAACAGCTTCCTCAATATTGTCAGAAATCGGTTGAGAAAAATTAAGATCAGCGCCAGGTATTACTGACAACTTTTTGGTCATGCTGTCTATCAGTTCTTCTTTTGAAATACGTGGTTTCCAGCTATCTTCCGGATAAAGGATCACATCAAATTCATTGTTGTAAAAACCGGTAACATCGGTTCCATCATCAGGCCTGCCGGTTTGGGAGACAATATTTTTTACCTGCGGAAATTGGATCATTTTTTCGCGAACCTGTTTCGCCACTTCTACAGATTTATCCAACGATATACTGTAAGGCAATTGTACTCTAAGCCAAATCGATCCTTCATCCAGTTCCGGCAAGAATTCTGTTCCCAGGTATTTGAAAGAAAAAAGCCCTATCGCTATAATCACAATCGAAGAAATGATTGCCATGCGCCGGTATTTAAAAGAAAAATTAAAACCAAACATCATAAAGCCGGTTAATTTATGTACGATCGGATTGTGTTTCTCCCGAACATTTTTTCGCAAAAGAAGCGCTATCAGAACCGGCACCAGCGTCAATGTGATAATGAGGCCACCAAGCAATGCGAATCCAAGGGTATAAGCGAGCGGGGAAAATAGTTTTCCTTCTACTTTTTGAAAAGAAAAAATAGGTACGAGGGCTGCAATGATGATCAGTTTTGCAAAGAAAATCGCTTTTCCTAACGTCGCTCCGTTATTTTTAATGATACCCAATTTGCTCAATTTATTAAAACGCTCCATACCAATGTCTTTGGCCTTTTGATCCAGGATGACATAAATTCCTTCCACCATCACTACCGATCCATCTATGATAATTCCAAAATCTATAGCGCCAAGAGACAAAAGATTGGCAGACATTCCCATCAGTCGCAAACAGATAAAAGCGAATAATAGGGATAACGGAATTACAATAGAAACAATCAGGGTAGTACGCCAGTTAAACATGAACAGAGAAACCATCAACGTAACCAATAAAATTCCTTCTACCATATTGTGCAAAACGGTGCCGGTAGCATATTTGATCAGGTCTTCCCGATTGTAGTAAGGAACTATTTTCGTGTCCTGCGGTAATACCTGCCCATTCACTTTATCTACCCTTGTTTTCAATGCTTTGATCACTTCACTGGGGTTTTCACCTTTTCGCATCAGCACAATTGCTTCCACCACATCATCTTCATTTGAGGTAGTTCGTTTGCCTGAAGAATCAACAACTGCATCTGTTCTTCCTACATGACCAAGCCGTGGCAGATTTGATAATTTGACATCCGCAACATCTTTTACCAAAACAGGAATACCATTTACATTTTCTATGATGATGTTTTTTATTTCATTGATGTCATTTAGAAGTCCGATCCCACGAACTACATAAGCCTGGTGGTTTACGTTGATCACATCTCCACCGATATTAATGTTGCTTTTGGTAACAGCATTATAAACATCTAAAGAAGTGATCCCTAGATTACTTAACTTTCCAGGATCGACTTGTATTTCGTACGCTTTTGTTTCTCCGCCAAAACTCACTACATCTGCTACTCCGGGAACAGACCTTAACTGACGGTCAACCACCCAATCCTGTAACGTTTTTAATTCTCTTACATCCCTTGTTTTGCTTCTTAATGAATACCGGTATATTTCACCGGTGGGCCCGGTTGGTGGCTGAACAGAAGGTTGTATCCCGGATGGTAGATCTGCATTGGCCAATAAATTATTTACCTGGATTCTCGCTTCCTCATAAGTTACGTTGTCTTCAAAAATCAGTTTTACATAAGATAAACCAAAAACGCTGGTAGAACGAAGGCTGGTTTTTCTTTGAACCGGGTTTAAAGATATTTCAATAGGGATGGTAATAAATTTTTCTATTTCCTCAGCGCTTCTTCCCGGCCATTGTGTAATGATGGTGACCTCTGTATTCGTTACATCCGGAAACGCTTCTATCGGCATGTTTCTGAAGGTAATGATGCCGCCAGCCAGTAAAACCAACGTAGCAAACAGGATAAAATATTTTCGTTTTAAAGAAAAAGCGATGACTGATTTCAGAATTTTGAGCATGAATTTGTTTTTAGTTTTTAAGAATTTAGTTCTCCATAGATTAATACCACATTCGACCCGATCAACCGATCGCCCTCGTGGACATTGCCCGAGATGTAACTTTTATCTGCATTCGTGCTGATCACCTGGACACGTGTTACTCTTACATCGGAAGGGCTTTTATAAACTAAAACAAAATATTGGCTGTGGTCGAAGATGAGTGTGCTGGACGGAACACATAATGCTTCGCTGTCGCTCTTGCTCAGGACGGTCACGCTCGCAAACATTTCAGGTTTCAACGCATAATCCGGATTTGAAAGGACTATTCTTATTTTCATAACCTTATTTGTCGGATCGAGCACATTAAAAATCTTATCAACCTTGCCGTGAAATACACGGCCAGGATAAGCGAGCGTTGTTACTTCCACCTCATCGCCAGCGTGTACCTGGCTTATATTTGATTCATATACATTTGCCAGAATCCATACATTTTTTAAATCAGAGATCGTAAAAAGATTGTTGCTGTTATCTCCCCGAATCGCCATGTCGTTATTGATTTGCTTCTCTACTACAAATCCACTTATCGGCGATTTTACGACAAAGGCGCCCTGTGTATTTCCTCCGTTTATCTGCAAAACCTCTTTTGATCTGTTGAGTTGCGATTCCGCTTGTTTGTACATTTCCTTTGCGGTTAAAAAATCTTTTTCAGAAAGTAAACCGCTTTTGTACATATCTTCTGATGCGTCCAAATTTTTTTGTGCAATAAGGAGGTTTGTTTTTGAGGTGACCAGGTCATTACTATAACCGGCCATTTCGCCACTTCTGATCACTCCAAGCCTTTGTCCCGCGTTTACATGATCGCCGAGCTGGGCGGTTACATCTGTAATAACACCGCTAACCATTGGAAATATTCTCGCCACTTTATCTTCATCAAAAGATACTTTTCCTGTAAGCGTTATGGTATTTACCAAAGGACATTTAACAATACTATCAATCCGAATTGTTTTCAACAGCGAATCTGAGATAACGAATTTTTGCCGGTCATCAACGTTTTTAGGAGCAGATTTGCAGCCGGTAAAAATCAATACGGCGGCAGTTATAAAAGGAAGAATATTTGTTTTGAACATTATTTTGTTTTTTTAAATAAGAATTTGATTTATTTGTTTGCCTGCCGTGAAATGCAAAGCGTTACTGGTTAAAGATGATTTTACCGATAGAAAAATTCAATTGTTCCAACGCGCTCATTCTATTAAATCTCAGTTGATTCATTTGCAATACATTTTGTTTATACGAATTATAGAAATCTAAAAATTCGAGCAGGGTGATGTTCTTTTTTTGAAAATTGATGCTTACTTCGTTCATTACGTTTTTCATCTTTTCTTCAAAAGGCGGATCAAATCCCATCAGTAATTTTTCAGAGCGTAATGCGGTAATATAATTGGTCGTTACATCGCTCCTCACCTTTGCCAAGCCGCTTTCATACTGGACTTTACTTACCTCGGTCTGAATTTTAGCATTCCGGATATTTCCCTGGTTCCTGTTAAAAAAAGGCAATGGTATGGAGATTCCGATGGCGTTGTAGTTGGGCACATAGCTGCCCAACCTGTCATAATCCGCACTGATCGTGATATCCGGTTTTGCAATTGCTTGTTGCAGTTTTAAATTGTAATCGTTAAAAACAATACTTGCATTCAACGCTTTTAAATCTGGGCGGTTTACAATAGCTGAATCTACCAGGGCTTCATAACTGCTTTGCTTTACCATGTTCGTATTCATATCAGCTACTACATTTTCTGCAACTATAAAAGAGGAAGGGTTCGCTCGTATTAAAACTTTAAATTCGGCCTGAAGATTTTCAATATTTGTTTGGAGATTATCATATTCAGCCTCAAGTGTATAGAGTTGCGATTTAATTCGCAATGCATCCACCGGCGCAGTAAAACCCTTTTTCACCTGTTCTTCATAAGCCGGTACTATTTTTTGAAGAGCGTTAATTTCTACCTGGTATAATTGTGAGGATTGTTCAAGAAAATAAATATTATAAAAATCATTTCTCAAAACAAAACGCAGCGTTCGAAGAAGGTCATAAAATTGGAATTCAGCGATTTTAATTCCGGATTTTGCCAAGCTTATGGCTTTGTTTCTTTTGCCCGCAAGCCTTATCAACTGCGATATTTGTACTGACATTTCCGGATCAAAAAAATGATGCGTTTCTGAATTGTAAAATGCATTTGAATAAGAGAAATCCGGGTTGTCGTATAAGTTAGCTGTAATAACGGTAGCCTTCGCAGAATCAATACTGTATTTCTGAGCGATCAGGTCCAGGTTTTTATTTAAGAAAAAATTTTCTGCCTGCGGCAATGTCAAACGTAATGTATCTTGATCGTAGGATGAGGTATCCTGTGAATATGAATTATATATACACAGAATGAAAATGAGTAATAAAATTACTTTCTTCATTTAAGTTCGTTTAATAACCAATAATTACAATGAAGCCGGGTTATGGCAACACCGGTTCCATCAGGATTTGAAGTAAATTTTTTGTGAGATTTTATGAAGCAAAAAAGCTTTCGGGATTTATACCTTTGGTGGAGGCACTAAGATGTCGTAAGCAACAGAAGTGATTTTTGAACTGCGATATTCCGGATAATGAATATTCACAAGTTTATAATGCGAGTGAATATTTCTTGTAAATGATGTGGGATCAAATGTGTATTGAAAATCTTTAACCTGGTGAAGGTTTTGGGCTCTATCGCCATTTTCATTGTCGGCAGTGCGATCTGATCCTGTTTTTACTCTTACCCATTCCACAATACTGGTAATGTTGTCCAGTTGATTGCCTTTGCTGTCGTATATATCCTGCTCCGGCACCTGCGGGAAAAACATGGATGTATTCATGTGAGAGAGTAACAATATAAAAGCAAGCAGCCTTCTCATGACCCGCAAAGATATATGAGGAATATTATAGCTTTACACAGAAGTTATTAAAAATTCGCTAATAATAATTTCACAAGCTTTGTCAAATAAAAACACAGGAAGAGATTATTAATTTCCTTTTGGCATAAAAAAAGTGAACGACTCCAACTGATGCTGAACATCGATTGAAAAATCGTCCACTTATTTAAAATATATTTTCAGTAAATGAAGAAATGCAGGTGAATTCTTTTTTCGGTGAAAAGATTAAAAAGGCTTTTAAAGTTCTTCTCCACCAAATTCTTTTTTCGCGTCTTTCAATCTTACAAAAGCTTCCATAGCGGCGTATTTTGTAAGTCCCAGTTTTGCATATAAATCAGCGGTGTTCGCATTTCTTTCTTCCGCTCTTTGCCAAAATTCACGTTCATCGCTGCCCTGGAACGGCACCGAGTCCTTTTGTGACTGGTGAATGAAAATTCCATAGCGTTTTTTACGGACCTGTTCAGGGCTCATGGGTACAGCCATTTCAATCTCGCTGATATCCCATTCTTCCCAGGCTCCCTTGTAAAGCCATACGTAGCAATCGTTTAGCCATTCGCCGCCCGGTTCATTTCTTATTACTTTCAGTGCCGCAAGAACCACGTCCAGGCAAACTTTGTGTGTTCCATGCGGATCAGCAAGGTCCCCTGCGCAAAAGATAGACTGCGGTTTTAATTTTCGAATAAGCTTGACCGTTATATCCACATCTTCTTTTCCCATTGGCTTCTTTTCTATGGTTCCTGTTTCATAAAAAGGAAGGTTCATAAAATGAATCTGATCATCGGTTAGTCCAACATATTTGCAGGTAGCGCGTGCTTCACAACGGCGGATCAATCCTTTTATTTCCCTGATTTCCGGGCTGTCCTGCTCCGTTGTTTTTTTATCTTGTAAAAATTTGGAAGCAGTTTCAAATACTTTGCGGCTGATGGTATCATCTATGTGAAATATTTTTTCGAAACCTACTGCAAAATCTAAAAAGCGGGTAACAAATTCATCGGTAACAGCAATGTTTCCGCTTGTTTGGTAAGCCACATTTACATTATGGCCTTGGTCGTGTAACCGCATGAAAGTGCCGCCCATACTGATAATATCATCATCCGGATGTGGGGAAAAAATCAATACGGTTTTTGGGTATGGTTCGCTTCTTTCAGGGTGGTTTGGCATGATGGCATTTGGTTTTCCACCTGGCCATCCGGTGATTGAATCACGAAGCATGTAATATACTTCCAGGTTAATTTCATAAGCGTTTCCTTTTTCAACCAGCAGATCACTTAACCCATTTTCGTTATAATCGTGATCAGTAAGACTAAGAACCGGTTTGTTTAATTGCAACGCCATATTCACCACGGCGCTTTTAATAATTTTAGGTGTCCATTCGCATTCGCCCGTGAGCCACGGATATTTGAACCTGGTTAGATCTGATGCCGCAAATTCATCTAAAACAAACAAACAATTATCATGATGCTGAAGAAGCGATGCAGGAATTTCCTCAGTCGGCTTGCCTTCTACTGCTTTTTGAATTACAGGCGCTTTTGTTTTGCCCCAAGCCATTAGTATGATCCGGCGCGATTTCATGATAGTGCTAATGCCCATGGTAATTGCCATGCGCGGCACTTCTGACATATTCCCAAATTCCTGCGAATTGGCAATTCGGGTAGAATTATCCAAAGAAATCAAACGGGTTTTTGAGTACATCGGTGAACCTGGTTCATTAAAACCAATATGACCGTTCACTCCGATCCCCAGGATCTGCAGATCTATTCCACCAGC
Organism: Ginsengibacter sp.; assembly: GCA_051959325.1. Classification (GTDB taxonomy): domain Bacteria; phylum Bacteroidota; class Bacteroidia; order Chitinophagales; family Chitinophagaceae; genus Ginsengibacter. The sequence goes on from JBQCFI010000111.1 coordinate 8,400, forward strand.
TTCTTCAATTTTTCTTTCATAATTGGCACAATGTTCTTTGATCTTGTCTTTTGGGATCATTCCATTTGGTAAAAAATAATTTTCAGGGTCAATATCAGTTTGTTCAAATAAATATTTGCGCATAAAATAATGATAACTATTCAGCGCATCAGCTTCCATGGGATAGTATTGATCCAGATTAAAAGTGATTACATTTTTAAAACTCAGCCCTTCTTCATTGTGCATTCGAACCAGTTCGGCATACAATGATTTTGGCGTAGATCCGGTAGCAAGGCCGATCACAGCTTTTTTGCCTTCTGCATTTTTTTCTTTGATCAATACAGAAATAATTTCGGCTACATATCGCGAACCGTCTTTCGGGGTTTTAAAAATCTCAACAGGAATTTTCTCAAGGGAATCAGAAAGATCAATGTTTACCGGCATAAATTAAAATTTGGATTATGGTTTTTTAGTAAAATGATTAAATAGCAAAATTGGACATAAAATTTCAAGCAAGCTGTAAAAATATACTTTTATTGATAATTTTTTTTAACCACTCCGATATTGGAGAAAGATCGGTTGCATTAAAATCAGTTTATCTTACCTTCATGCACAATTTTTTTATTTGAAAAAGAGAAATGCTTTACTGATTATTTTCCTGATCGTCATCGCTGACCAGGTACTGAAAATTTATGTAAAAACTCATTATCATCCCGGCGAATCGCACCCGGTTTTGGGTAATTGGTTCCGGCTATATTTTATTGAAAATGAAGGAATGGCTTATGGATGGAAACTTGGTGGAGGTTTGGGGAAAATAGCGCTTACGTTATTTCGTCTGGCAGCTGTTATTTTTGGGGTTTTTTATCTGAACAGAATTATTAAAAGAAAATATCACCGCGGATATATCATTTGTGTTGCTTTGGTGTTTGCCGGTGCGTTGGGTAATCTGATCGACAGCATGTTTTACGGGCTGATCTTCGACAATAACAGCTTTGAGACTTATGCCGTTGCCAAAATATTCCCAAACGAGGGTTATGCCGGATTCTTACATGGCAATGTGGTGGATATGCTTTATTTGCCTTTGGTTCATGTGGATAAACTACCAGGCTGGATTCCGTTTTTTGGTGGAAAACCATTTTCATTTTTCAATTATATTTTTAACATCGCTGACGCTTCTGTTTCTATTGGCGTCCTCATCATTCTTTTTTTTAGAAAGCGTTTTTTTCCTTCAGAGCATCATGCCCTATCTGAAAACAAAGCGATTTCCATTAGCGAATAATTAACGTAAGCGCTTAGAGCCCTTATTCAATTTTATTATCTTTGCGACTAAATTTTTTAAGTGAAAAAGAGAAGTGTTTTTTTAATTATTTGCCTCATTGTAATTGCCGACCAGCTTCTGAAAATCTATGTAAAAACCCACTTCTACGCCGGCGAATCTCATCCGGTACTTGGGCATTGGTTTCAGTTGTATTTTATTGAAAATGAAGGAATGGCTTATGGGTGGAAGTTTGGAGGGGAGTTTGGGAAAATGGCCCTGACCTTATTCCGCCTCGCAGCAGTAATCTTTGGTGTTTTTTATATTAAAAGGATCGTTGAAAAAAAATACAATGCCGGTTTTATTATTTGTGTTGCATTAATTTTTGCAGGGGCTTTGGGAAATTTAATCGATAGTATGTTTTATGGGCTTATTTTCGAAAACAGCAGTATGGATGCAATGAACGTTGCGCATATTTTTCCTGCACATGGCTATGCTGGCTTTTTGCATGGCAATGTGGTTGACATGCTTTATTTTCCGATTATTCATACACAGTTTCCTTCGTGGTTTCCGATCTGGGGCGGCCAGGATTTTGATTTCTTCAGCCCGATATTTAACTTAGCAGATGCATCTATTTCTACAGGAATCATTGCTATCTTTATTTTTCAAAAAAGATTTTTTAAATCGCACGCTTCTACAATGGAAAATAAGATGGAAACAGAAGCAGTGGTAAATGATGGAATACACGTTCAGTAAATACAAATCCTCAACCTTCAAAACCGCCACATGAAAACTTTCAGGATTGTTTTTTATACTTTTTTGGCCGCCGTTTTTTTAAATTCTTGTGCCAAAGAATACAGTTCAGAGGTAAGGGCAGCACCAACCGGCACTTGGCAATTTAGTGTAGGAAATGCAAATTATTCAGGCTACATCAGCGATTTTCATACAAATGGTGGAACGCCCAATCAATATTCTTTTGCTGGCAAAACAGGAGATGGAAAACAGAATTTCCTGTTGTATCTATACGGCGATTCATTAACAACCGGCAATTATTACGCTTCTCAATTCAAAGCTACTTTTACTTACACCGATTTTTCCGGTTCTGCTATTTATTCTGCTAATAAACTGGTAGGAGAATTTGTAGTTGATGTACTTTCAGCTGACTCTACCTTTGTTAATTTAACTTTTACCGGAACTGCCCAAGATGCAAACGGAAATCAGGTTCAGGTCACCAATGGTAAATTAACTATCAACTGATTTTTCAGATCTCTTTTTTTATTTAAAAAAAGACGTTGAAGAATAAGAAATCTTTTTATTTCTTTGTTTGCTGCAAGAAAAGATTGTATAATACGTTTCAAGAATGATTAGTTCGTATTACTCGCCGTAATAAAAAATAAAAAGAGATTTCTTCACCAGGTTATGAAAAAAATTGTTGGCTCTGCTTTTAATTGCTATGCGCATTTTAAATAGGGTTTGATTTTATTCTTTATTTACTATAAATATCCTGCCAAAAATTATCAAATGAGTGATAAAATCAAAACAGTTTATTGCAGTAACAACTTTTCTAACAAAACCGAATCTTCAGCAAACAAACAAAAACCGGAATTTCTGTTTTACATTTTTTAATTTTTTTTTGCACAAAATGGAAAACCGCTAATGTTTTATAAGATTGAAAGTGCAATTTTTATAAATGAGTATTTTTGTAGATGCTTCACCACAGAGGACGTGTGTAAAGAATAAAATTCTACAAAATAACTATATTAAATGGCTTCTTTGAACCTTTTTCAACTGGCATATTTTTTAGTATAGATATTGAATCACAATATTGTGAGTTTACTCAAAAAAAAAGATCATGCCTACAAAAAAAGATCATGGCCGCGACAGTAAAAATGAAGACAAGAAGAAATCTTCTTCAAGTCGCGATAGCCAAAAAAAGAACGAAAGCAATTCACGTTAACAGTGAAAAAGAAAAATAAAAAAGGCGCCGTGGAAAGACGCCTTTTTTATTTGAGTTGTTGATGATGACATGAAAAAAGTACCAAACTGATTTGTAACTATTCGATCTTAGTCGTCGCTTTTGCTTCTGCATTGAGCCCAAATCATCCAGGTAATTCCCCTACCATATTTTTCGGATTGACCCATTCGTCAAATTCTTCAGGAGTAACGTATCCGAGTTTCACCGCCATTTCTTTCAAAGTAGTATTTTCTTTATGTGCTTTTTGCGCAATTTCCGCAGCTTTATAATAACCGATTTTTGGGTTTAAAGCAGTTACTAGCATCAAAGAATTGTCAACATGTTTTTTAATATTTGCCTCAATAGGCTCAATTCCTTTTGCACAATTTTCGTTGAAACTATTGCTGCCATCGCCTAATAATCTTGCGCTGTGTAGAAAATTATAAATGATCATTGGTTTGAAAACATTCAGTTCAAATTGTCCATTTGCACCGCCAACACTGATCGCTACGTCATTTCCCATAACCTGCGCTGAAATCATCGTGAGTGCTTCACATTGTGTCGGATTTACTTTTCCCGGCATGATGGAAGAGCCTGGTTCATTTTCAGGAATGCTGATTTCGCCAATTCCGCTGCGCGGCCCGGATGAAAGCATCCTGATATCGTTGGCAATTTTCATCAGGCTTACTGCCACGGTTTTTAAAGCTCCATGGGTTTCTACGATCGCATCATGAGAAGCAAGAGATTCAAATTTATTTTTTGCGGTAATGAATGGAAGTCCTGTTAATTCTGCAATCGTTTCTGCAACATTCACTGCATAGTTTGGAGGCGTATTTATTCCCGTGCCAACTGCGGTGCCGCCAAGTGCGAGCTCGCTTAAATGCGGTAATGTATTTTTGATTGCTTTTATTCCATGGTCCAATTGAGATGCGTATCCTGAGAATTCCTGTCCTAAGGTTAATGGAGTCGCATCCATGAAATGCGTTCTTCCAATCTTCACAATATGCATAAACTCTTTCGACTTTTGATCAAAAGTCTTTTTCAGATTTTCAAGAGCTGGTAATGTAAGGTCGTGCAGAATTTTATAAGCCGCGATGTGCATGGCTGTTGGAAAAGTGTCATTGCTCGATTGCGATTTATTGACATCATCATTCGGATGCAACACTTTTTGTTTGTCAGAAAGTTCGCCGCCGTTTAACACATGTGCGCGATAGGCGATTACTTCATTTACGTTCATGTTGCTTTGTGTACCGCTACCCGTTTGCCAAACGACCAAGGGAAATTCTTTGTCTAATTTTCCGGCGAGAATTTCATCGCATACTTTGGTAATTAAATCCAGTTTTTCTTTTGATAAAACACCTGCGTCATAATTGGTAATCGCTGCCGCTTTTTTTAAATAAGCAAATGCCTGAATAATTTCTTTCGGCATTTTATTAATGTCCTGCGCTATTTTAAAATTCTCAATACTGCGTTCTGTTTGAGCACCGTAATACGCGTGGGCAGGCACTTTCACTTCACCCATCGTGTCTTTTTCTATTCTATAATCCATAATATTTTCTATTAAAGCTTTTAAAGGATAATGCAAATTTAAACGAATAGGAGGGAGGAAAAAATACAAATGATTTTTCCTGACAACGGTTAATGCTAAAGCAATAAATAACGACGAATGCTATTTTCTGATTTAGAAAGAAGGGGAGAGAAGTGTAATTTTTTTTAGTAACCAGTTGGGGCTTTATTTAAAAACCGGTTTTCTTTTTTCTAAAAAAGCCGCCGTTCCTTCTTTCTTATCTTCAGATGCAAAAACACTTCCGAACAAATTGGCTTCTTCATCAAAACCATTCTTTTGTTTATCATAAAATGCATTTACGGCAGCGATTACTTTTGAGACAGCAACAGGAGATTTGGTGAGAATGGTTTTTAAAATTTCTTTTGTTTTGGCTAAAAGATTTTCCGGTGATTCAACATAATTTACCAAGCCCAAAGCTTTTGCTTCATCAGCTTCGATCATGTTTCCGCTCATCATCATTTCCATCGCTTTTCCCTTTCCAACAAGCATAGTCAAACGTTGGGTGCCTCCATAACCGGGGATCAATCCGAGATTTACTTCCGGTTGTCCAAATTTTGCATTAGTGCTTGCGATTCTAAAATGACAAGCCATTGCCAGTTCACAACCGCCGCCAAGCGCAAAGCCGTTCACAGCGGCTATTACCGGCTTTGGACAGTTTTCTATTTTGAAAAAAATATCCTGCCCTTTTTTAGAAAGCAAAGCTCCTTTATCATCTTTCACCCCCACAAATTCTGCAATGTCTGCACCGGCAACAAACGCTTTTTCTCCTGCGCCGGTTATGATGGCTGCTTTGATTTGAACATCACTATTAGCTTTGTCCATCGCGCTGCTTAATTCATTCAAAACTGTTTGATTCAACGCATTTAATTTATCCGGACGATTGATGGTAATGGTGAAAATATGATTTTCAAGATTCGTAAGAATTGTTGAATACATACGCCAATTAAAATTTTAAAATTAAAACGAGGGTTAAAAATTTCGATTCTCTCTCACCCAATCTTTGATATATTTGACAATTTCAGAAGTGGAAGTACCAGGTGAAAATAATTTTCCAACACCCATTTGATTTAACTTTTTCATGTCGTCGGCAGGAATAATTCCGCCGCCGGTTACCAACACGTCATCCATTCCTTTTTCTTTCATCAATGACAATATTTTGGGGAAAATGGTATTGTGTGCTCCTGTCAAAATACTAACGCCAATTGCATCGACATCTTCCTGTAATGCAGCATTCACCACCATTTCAGGAGTTTGGCGCAATCCGGTATAGATCACTTCCATTCCTGCATCACGCAGCGAAGTGGCAATTACTTTTGCACCCCGATCATGTCCATCCAGACCAACTTTTGCTACCAAAACACGAATCGGCCTTTCCTTCGTCGGCAGATTTTTTTCAGTGATATTTTTTGAATCAGTCAATGAATTATTTTTTAATAACAATTTATTTCATGAAAGATAAAGTATGTTCGATTCTTTTGATCGTTTCTTCTTCTCCTAACACGGATGAGATTTCAAAAACGCCGGGACCAAATTTTCCCCCAACCAACATGATCCGATAAATAAACATCAGATCGCCTGGTTTCAATTTGCTTGCTGCTGCCAGTTCCTTAAATGCATGTTCAATCTCTGCCGCATTCCACGAATTCATTAACGAGTAAGTCCTGATCAATTCTACAAAAAACTGGTTCTTATTGGCATCCCATTTTGGGAGAAGAAGCGCCGTATCAATTTCAGTCGGAGCAACAAAAAAGAAGCTTCCTTGCTGCCAGAAATCCGTTAATAACGTACAGCGATCTTTAATCAGTTCAATAATTTTTTCCAATTTGTTTTCTTCGTCAATCGCAACGCCATGTTCTTCAAATATTTTTTTCACGTTTGGTTTTAATCTTTCAATCGTTGATCTTTTGATCCATTCATGATTGAACCATTTTGCTTTTTCAAAATCAAATTTTGCTCCATGAGAATGAACTCGGTCCATTGAAAATTTTTGCACCATTTCTTCTAACGAAAAAATTTCCTGCTCCGAACCATCGTTCCATCCAAGCAATGCAAGCATATTAATAAATGCTTCCGGCATAAATCCCAATTCCTTAAATCCTTTAACCACGCCACTTTTAGGATCATTCCATTCCATTGCAAAAACCGGAAAACCCAATCTTTCGCCATCCCGCTTGCTGAGTTTTCCATTTCCATCAGGTTTTAAAATCAATGGAAGATGTGCCCATTTTGGCATATCTTTTTCCCAGCCAAAATATTTCCATAACAACACGTGGACAGGCGCGCTTGGCAACCATTCCTCTCCGCGAAAAGCATGTGTTATTTTCATTAAATAATCATCTACGACCACAGCAAGATGATACGTCGGCATTCCATCGGCTTTCAATAAAACTTTATCATCCACACCATCAGTTGGCATTTCAATTTCGCCCCGAATCATGTCATTGAAATGAACATATTCATCGCGGGGCATTTTAATCCTGACAACATGAGGGAAATTTATTTTGAGCAATGCTTCCGTTTCCTCTTTCGGCAACACAAGCGAGTTGCGCATATTGAGCCGGTTTTGAAAATCATATTGTACATTATATTTTCCCTGCGCCTTTAATTTTTCCCTTAGATTTTCAATTTCCTCGGGAGTGTCAAAAGCATAATATGCGTGGCCGGATTCTACCAGTTGCTCTGCATATTTTCGATAGATATCTTTTCTTTCACTTTGCCTGTAAGGCCCGTATTCACCGGGCTTCCATGGTCCTTCATCGGGAAGAATGCCGCACCAGTTCAGACATTCAATGATATAATCTTCCGCACCTTCCACATATCTTGTCTGATCGGTATCTTCTATTCTCAGAACAAAATCGCCATCATTTTTTTTGGCAAACAGATAATTATACAAAGCGGTGCGAACGCCGCCAAGATGCAACCCACCGGTGGGGCTTGGCGCAAATCTTACTCTTACTTTACTCATATTGCAAAGATAAATGATTGTTTTATCCTGAATTTTCGGTGGTAAAGAAAGAAATAAGTCAGATTCTTATTTTTCTTTTAAGCATTAGTTATCTCAACCGGTTACTTTCTTTAACCAACTTTGAATCATTATAAATACCTTTTGCAGCAAAAATCAGAAACAAGATAATGAGGATGTGAAGAATAGCCCAGATATTAAAATTGCCTTGAGAATAATGTTTTGTTTCGCGAAAGTACAAAAACACTATCAGGCATTCTACAATGATCGCAGCGATAATGATTCTCATTTGAATACTGCGGTGTTTGTACAAAAAAATATTGATGAATATGCCGGTTCCGAGAGCGCTGGTAAGTATCAGGATTAAGAAATTATCTGTTGCTTTCAACAAATGATACGTTCCGTCTGTAGCTAAAGAAGTAACAGCATTTGTTCCGTTTTCTATAATGAGTGTGCCTCCGTAAAAAGCAAATTTTAAGGTAAGAAAAGCAGCCAAAGCAGCAAGGATCATCCACAAGGTTTGTACACGTTGTATCATAAAATAAGTTTGTAGTACGAAAGTAAAATGAATGAATTAAATAGCGCGGAAATATTTGAAAGAGTAAATGAAAATAGAATGACATTCATTGCGCGAAAAAAATGTCGTAAGAATTGATTAAAATAATTTTTTCAAAAATTCTTTCATATCCTTCCATGAAGCGGAATCTGCTGCTGCATTATATTTGATCGGCATATTAAATTTTTGGCCTAAGGCTGTTGCTTGCGGATTGCTGAACGCATGTGTGGCGTTTGGATAAATTTTAAAGGTATAATGCGCTCCTGCTGAATCCATTTCTTTTTTAAATGTTTCTACATGTGGATTTTCAAACTGATCATCGCCCCCGTGACAGATTAAAAATTTTGTTTTCATCCCTTTCGGAGGCTTTACTCCTTCAAGTCCTCCGTGGAAAGTTACTACCCCTTTCAGATCAGAACCAAGTTTGGCTGCATTTAAAACCACAAAACCACCGAAGCAATATCCAATGGCGGCTATCTCCGAAGTGTCAGTTTCCGGATATGTCTTCAGGAAATTAATCGCTGCGTCTAATCTTGTTTTAGCCAAAGAAGGGTCTTTATAAAAAGGTGTTGCTAATTCCTGCGCCACTTTTGGATCCGGAGCGGTCTGTCCGTTACCATACATGTCGGCTGCAAGTGCGATGTAGCCAAGTTTCGCAAGTTCTTTTGCACGCATCGGTGTGTAATCTGTGAGGCCCCACCATTCGTGAACGAGCACAATTCCTGGCCTTTTGCCTTTTTGGTCCTCATTATAAAAAATATATCCTTTATAGGTTTTTCCATCAATTTGATAATGGATTGAATCTTCTTTGATATTTACTGCCGATGTTTGTTTCGTAGAATCCACGGCGGTTTGTGTTGAATTTTTATTGGAAGAATTGTTGCATGAAATTGAAAACATCGCGCTGATAAGCAAAGATGCGGTCATTAATTTAAAATTCATAAAATCATAATTTGATTATTAAAAATACAAAAATTATAATTGCATTTATTTTTATTCATAAACTGTGTTTGCGGTAGGCAAACAAATAAGTGAAATTTCAATTCTTTTTTTATGAAAATTGAATCTCAATTTTTAAACCGCGCTTACTTTGGTCTTTTCATGATTTGGATGTTTTTTAAAATTTGCAGGAGAAAAATTTCAAAAGATCTCAAGAGTGTAATCAACAGATAAAAAAATGGCCAGTGATAAAAATCACCGGCCTTGCTTACCTCTGAAACCACAAGAAAAAGTTTAGTTTTTTCTTCTAAATAATGTAAAAAAAGATAAGCTTATTTTGACTAATTATATAAAAACAAAAAAACCTAAATCCGGATTGAATTAAGTCTATTGGGTTTGTGTACGGTTTTTTTAATTATAGGAATAGGAAAGAAATGATGGGGCTGCTAAATTAATGTTTATTTATTGATAAAAACAAAATTTAGCGGGTTTAATTTGAATATTTTTTTAACTCCTTAGCGGCAAGCTGGTCAATTTTTTTTATTTTATAGTCATACCACCATTTTGGGGCGGTTTTTTTCAAAACGGTATCGATGCTTCTCATACCAAACAAATTCCAAACGCCTTTCATTTTTCCTCCCAGTGAACTTTGAAGTGCACGCAAGCTCATCGCAAAACCGCTGTCAATATATTCCATGTGATGCCAATAACCAGCCGGCATAAATAAAGTATCACCCGGATTTAAGGTCAAATCATATCCTACAGCATGCCGCAGGGCAGGAAATTTTTCGTAATCCGGCAATCCTTCTTTTTTGCTATAATTTGAAAAATCAGCCAGGCTTAAAACCTCAAACGGTTTTCTATATAATTTATGCTGCTCTTCATGGCGAAATAATAAAACCCTTTTTCTGCCGGCAAACTGTGTATGCAAAATATGCGACAGATCAATATCGAAATGCATGTGAGTGATGGAAGATTCGCCTCCGGTAAAAAGCATCGGATATTTTTTTACAAAACCGGTCATCAGGTGTTCAGGCCAGGTAAAATCATTGATTAATTGAGGCGCATGATCGAAAATATTAAACAAAAAAATCCGCCATGCAGCCGGTCCCTTTTGAATCATGTCCACATATTCTCCAAAAGTCTTATAATCATCTGCCGTATTGATTGGCGTGTATGCATCACTTTTAATATTATTGTAGAGCGCAACTTTCTGATCGCCTACTATCTTTTTAAAATAATCCCACGACCATTTTTTATAAGCAGGCCATTCCTTTGCCAGGCCGGTAATGACAAGGGGTTTTTTGGGCAGGTAATATTCGTTCTTGAAATGTTGCGGTTCTATATTTTCAACTGTATCTATGGGATGTAATTCCATTTGAATAAAGCTTTGCGTGGCAAAATTAGGCATTCTGACCTGATGAAATTCTAAATTTTTATAAACAATTTCTAAAAAAAGTAAGCTATGGCATTTTAAAAAAATATGCTCTTTTCTTAGTGTACCTTTGGAACCTTTTAAAAATTATTCTATTGGCCATACATTTTCATAAACTTAAGGTAAAAGACATCAGAAAGGAAACTGCGGATTGTGTTTCCATTGCATTTGAAATTCCAGAAGAGATACAGAAAGATTTTCTTTTTATCCAGGGACAAAATATTACGATCAGAACTTTTAATAATGGTGAAGAAGCGCGCAGATCATACTCTATTTGCAGCAGTCCTTTGGAAAATGAATTGCGTGTAGCAGTGAAAAAAGTGGAAGGCGGAATATTCTCCACTTTTGCAAATAAAGATCTGAAACAAGGAGATATCCTTGAAGTGTTGCCGCCTACCGGCAATTTTTATCCGAAAACGATGCATTCAGACAGGAATGATTATGTTTTTTTTGCCGCGGGCAGTGGAATTACGCCCGTTATTTCTATTATAAAAACAATTCTGCTGACCGAGCCTAATAGTGCGGTTACCCTGGTGTATGGAAATAAAAATTTGCAATCCATCATTTTCAAAGAAGAAATAGAAGCGCTGAAAGATAAATATCTGAAAAGATTCCGGGTGTATTATATCCTGAGCAGGGAAAAAACCGAAGCAGATTTCAATTACGGCAGAATAGATGAATCCAAATGCAATCATCTTTCGAAACTCATCAATTTCGATATTATCGATGATTTTTTTATCTGTGGTCCCGAGAAAATGATATACACAGTAAAAGATTTTCTTTGCGGATGGGGCATCGAACCCGAAAAAATTCACTTCGAATTATTTACCACTCCAACAAGAGAACATACAAAAATTTATCAAACCGCTGAACAAACTGAACCCGAAGGAGCCGAAATAACACTGAAAATAGATGGTCGCAGCTTCGATTTTAATCTAGAATATAACGGTAAAACGATTTTAGACGCCGGACTAGCGCAGGGGGCGGATCTTCCTTTTGCATGCAAAGGCGGTGTTTGCTGCACCTGCAAAGCCAAACTGATAGAAGGGGAAGTGGAAATGGAAGCAAATTATGGTCTTGAAAAAAGTGAAGTAAAAGATGGTTTTATTTTAACCTGTCAGTCGCATCCCCGAAGCAAAAAAGTCGTAGTAGATTATGATGAAGCTTAAGATCCTGCTTTTATAATCAGTAACTTTGAGAATAAAGTTTCAGAATATGGACGCAGAAAAATTACTGGCAACATTTGATGATAAAATAGAGCGTGAAATTAGAATTGAACCGAAAGACTGGATGCCTGATGAATACCGCAAAATGCTGATCAGGCAGATAAGTCAGCACGCTCACAGCGAAATCGTAGGAATGTTGCCCGAAGCAAACTGGATTACGCGAGCACCTTCATTAAAAAGAAAAGCAACCTTGCTTGCCAAAGTGCAGGACGAAGCAGGGCACGGGTTGTATTTATATTGCGCCGCAGAAACTTTAAACATTTCACGCGAAGAAATGATTGGTCAACTGCTTAACGGCAAGGCGAAATATTCTTCGATTTTTAATTATCCCACGCTTTCGTGGGCCGATATCGGTGCCATCGGCTGGCTGGTGGATGGTGCGGCCATTATGAACCAGGTTCCATTGTGCCGTGCTTCTTACGGGCCTTATGCAAGGGGCATGGTGCGCATTTGCAAAGAAGAAAGTTTTCATCAAAGACAAGGTTATGAAATATTGCTAACGCTTTGCCGCGGAAGCAAAGAACAAAAGGCGATGGCCCAGGACGCGCTCAATCGCTGGTGGTGGCCCAGTTTGATGATGTTTGGGCCA
>JBQCFI010000112.1:0-5352 GCA_051959325.1 Ginsengibacter sp.
GCCAACTTTTGATTTTCGGAATTCTTCGGCCGACACGTCATAAAAAACATAGTTCTGGTTATCTGTAGCAACATCAGGAACATAAGAAACTGTACGAGCTTGTGTATTCTGAATTTGGGATTCAGTTTGATTTATTGTACCCGGTGGTTCATTGGCTGCTATCTGATTTTTTTGATTCTGTAAAAGTTCCGGAACATTTTTTACCGGGCTCGTAATAACGATTGTTTGATTTTCAACATCCGGTTTTGCTTCTTTAATTTCTTCTTTTAGAGTTGGTTTTTTTATTTTCAAATCTGGTTTTGTTGCAGCAATATCCTTTGTATTTTTTTCTTTTATTATTGGCTTCTTACTTTCTGTTCCTTCTTTTTCCGTTTTTTCAGATTTCGTTGCTCTTGAAGATGAAGCAATTTGATCTTCTTGTTTCACCGGTTCTTTCGGAATAATATTTTCCTGTTTTTCTGTAGGTTGTTTTATTTTATTTATTTGAGAAGCAACAGGAATATTTTTTTCTGTTTTATTCAAATAAGAAAAGCCAATCCATAAACCAAAACCAATGAAAGTGGCCGCTGCCAAACTTCTCCACAAAATCAACGGAATCACTTTTCCGGATTTTTCTTTTCTGTATAATCCTTTTTTGTTAGGATAAATGATGGAAGATTCAGCAACAAATTTTGCTTTTCCAATCAGTTCAAAATCGTTTTTATATTTCGGATTTTGACTTACAAAGTTTTCTACTTCTGTTTTCTGAGAAATGGAAAGTTCATTATCAAAATATTGAACAAAGATTTCTTCATAATTATTTTCGTTGATAAAAACCGGTTCCTTTTTCAGCAAAAATGATTTATCCAAAAGTTTGATTTCTTCTTCAGGAGCGTTGACGGTCATTTTTATCATGAGAAATTCTTCTTTCAAATCCACATTTTCCTGGAGAAATACTTCTACTACTTTTTTTTCTGTTGGTGATAACTCATTATCCGCATACAGTAAAAAATATTCTTCGTAATTATTTCTGTTAATTTGCATTTTAGATCACATTTTCGGGTTTCACTAAATAATTTTTCAATTGTATCCGCGCACGGTGCAGATAAACTTTTACCTGGCTGATGCTCAATGAAGTGATGACTGCAATTTCTTCATAACTGTATCCTTCATAATCTTTCAGTAACACCAGGCTGCGTTGTGTTTCACTTAGACGGTATAGCGCTTCATTTAAAATCTTTTTTACATGATGCTGCGGCTCATTTGTTGTTGCTTTTGAAAATGAAAAATCTTCCCGCATGGTTTCTCTTTTATTTTTTCTGATCAGGTCTATCATCTGGTGGTAAGCAACGGTAAATAAATACGATTTGCTCCTTTCATTTTCCACTTTTTCGCGGTTCATCCACATCTTTTCAAATGCTGCCTGCACCACATCTTTTGCATTATCTTCATGCCGCAAATTCTTCAAAATAAACCTGTAAACATTGTCTGCGTAAAGGTTGACACACTCATTATATTCTTTCTCAGTCATACGATCAAAGTAAATTTTTAATCACTTTCAGCCTGTTTTCATATAATACGAAGCAGCGCGATAAAAGTTACATTTTCTCTTAAAGAATTTTTACAGGCAAATTTTTTATTGAATTCATTGTAGGTTTGTGCACTCAAAAATAAACAAGTTATGAATGAAAATTTTTCAAAAAGAATAGGTAAAGAATTAGAAGATATAAAAACTGCCGGACTGTATAAAAATGAAAGAATTATTACCAGCGACCAGGGTGCAGAAATACAGGTTGGAGGGAAAACTGTTTTGAATTTTTGTGCCAATAATTACCTGGGGTTAGCTTCTCATACTAAAGTGGAAGAAGCTGCAAAAAAAGCAATTGACACGCATGGTTATGGGTTGAGCAGCGTTCGTTTCATTTGTGGTACACAGGATATTCATAAACAACTCGAACAAAAGATTTCGGATTTTCTGGGCACAGAAGATACGATATTATATGCCGCTTGTTTTGATGCAAATGGTGGTGTTTTCGAACCGCTGTTTGGGGAAAATGATGCCATTATTTCTGATGCATTGAACCATGCAAGCATCATCGATGGTGTTCGATTGTGCAAAGCGCAACGCCTGCGCTATGAGCATAACAACATGCAAGACTTGGAAAACAAATTGAAAGAAGCAAAAGATTTAAGAAGCCGTATCATCGTTACTGATGGTTCTTTCAGCATGGATGGCACAATTGCGCAATTGGATAAAATTGTTGAACTGGCAGAAAAACATGATGCCGCAATCATGGTGGATGATTCCCATTCCACCGGGTTTATCGGAAAGACCGGAAGAGGTACGCATGAATACCGTGGCGTTATGGGAAAGATTGATATCATCACCGGAACTTTAGGAAAAGCACTTGGCGGCGCAAATGGCGGATTTACTTCGGGTAAAAAAGAAATTATAGAAATGCTACGTCAAAGAAGCCGGCCTTATTTATTCAGTAATACCGTTGCTCCGGCGATTGTAGGCGCTTCGATTGCCGTTTTTGATATGCTGAGTGAGACAACGGACTTAAGAGATAAATTAGAAAGCAATACCAAATACTTCCGGAAAAAAATGACTGAAGCTGGTTTTGATATAAAGCCGGGACATCATCCGATTGTTCCGATTATGTTGTATGATGCAGTATTGTCACAAAAATTTGCAGCAAGATTGTTAGAAGAAGGAATTTATGTGATTGGATTTTTCTT
The DNA here is from genome assembly GCA_051959325.1 of Ginsengibacter sp. Lineage (GTDB taxonomy): Bacteria > Bacteroidota > Bacteroidia > Chitinophagales > Chitinophagaceae > Ginsengibacter. Next base: position 2,722 of record JBQCFI010000112.1, read on the forward strand.
TCCGGTAGTTGCAAAAGGGCAGGCAAGAATTCGGGTACAATTGAGCGCTGCACATGAGCAAAAGCATTTGGATAAAGCGATTGCAGCATTTGTCAAAGTTGGGAAGGAATTGGGGGTGTTGAAGTGATATGGGCATTGGAATTGTGGTTAACTTTATAAAAAATAAAAAATGGAGACAACTTTATTAAATAGAATTACCAACAATCCTAACATATTAACAGGTAAGCCGGTCGTCAGGGGGATGCGCCTTTCCGTAGAACATGTTTTAAAAATGCTTGCAAGAGGTATTTCCCATAAAGATATAATTGAAGAGTATCCTTTTTTGGAAGAAGATGACATCAGAGCGTGTTTGCTTTATGCTGCCACCATCATTTCTCATGAAGAAGAGAAAATATGAATAAGGAGAAGATAGTTATTGATGTAGGAGTCGGAAGAATAATTGAAGAATGGCTGTCACTCCATTATGAAATAATATCAATTAGAAAATTAAACCATGAAATGCCGGATTTAGATATTTTGAAACTGGCGAATGAAAAAGGGGCCCTGATTATTACCATGGACAAAGATTTTGGTGAATTAATCTACAAACAATTTTCATTTCATCATGGAATTCTTTTGCTACGATTGGAAGATGCAGTAGCAGAAGAAAAACTATCCGTTATTCAAAACATTTTTTTTAACAGCTATTCGAGGATTAAAAATAATTTTTCTGTTTACCAGAATGGAAAACTCAGAATACGAACTAATTTACCATGACAGAAAACGAATCAACCTTCAAAGCAAAAGCAACCATTAAAAGTGCTGACCTTGAGCACAGGCAAAAAATTAATTTTAATATTGGAAGATACAATGCTGTTGTACCGCGGGCAAAGCAACAGTTTGTAGATATTAACCTGGTAAAAGAAAGGGCAAAAAACATCAAATGGCGGGCATTGGAAAATCTTCATGAGCAACTGGAAGAATTCGAACTGCATTTTTCAAGCCGGGGAGGGAAGGTGATCTGGGCGGAAAATTCGCAGGAGGCGCTTGATGAAATTCTTAACATCTGCAAACAAAAAAATTGCAAGACCGTTGTGAAAAGCAAGAGCATGGTTACAGAAGAAATTCACCTGAACCATTTCCTCGAAGAAAACAATATTGAAAGCGTCGAAACTGATTTGGGCGAATACATTCAGCAACTGGATGGTGAGCCGCCGTATCATATTGTAACTCCCGCAATGCATAAAAGCAAAGAAGATGTTGCCAAACTTTTCTCCGAAAAATTGGGTACTTCTTCCAAACTTTCGCCAGCCGAATTAACAATAGTTGCCCGGGAAAAATTAAGAGAAAAATATGTTGAAGCGGAAATAGGAATTACCGGCGCTAATTTTCTCATCAGTGATATCGGCGGTATTGCTCTTACAGAAAATGAAGGCAATGGCAGGCTCTCTTCTGCCTGGCCAAAAACACACATCGTAGTTGCGGGAATTGAAAAAATGATTCCTTCAATTACTGACCTGGCTTTGCTTTGGCCGCTTCTGGCTACTTATGGAACCGGGCAAAAAGTGACCGTTTACAGCAGTATTATTTCCGGTCCACGCCAACCAGGAGAAACGGATGGCCCCGAAGAAATGTATGTGATTTTATTAGACAACAACCGTACAAATATTCTTGCAAATCCTGTTCAAAGAGAAAGCCTTTATTGCATCCGCTGCGGTGCTTGTCTGAATGTTTGCCCTGTTTATAAAAATATTGGCGGACACACTTATGGAACAACTTACAGCGGCCCGATTGGCAGCGTGATCACTCCAAATCTGAAAGGACTTGAAGAATATAAACACCTTAGTTATGCTTCTTCGTTGTGCGGTGCATGTACAGAAGTTTGCCCTGTTAAAATAAATTTGCATCAACTTTTATTGGTAAACCGGCATGAAAGTGTCGAACAAGGATACACAACTTTTTCAGAAAAGATGGCCTGGAAAATATGGAAAACCGCTTCATTAAAAAGAAGCCTGATGAACAAGGGAAATGGCGGTTTGAAAACCAAAGTAGTGAATATGCTTTTCAAGGACTGGAACAAGCATCACGCGCCGCTTCAGTTTAGTAAGAAAACGTTTAATGAAATGTGGAAAGAGCAACAGAATTTGACATAAAACCTTGCAGCATATAAACAAATACCGGGTATTCTTGTTCTGTCAAAAATTATTCCCAGAAGTTTTTCACAACCACATCAACAGGGGAATCACCCGAAAGACAAAAAGTGAATGGATTTTCAGGAGAGAATTGCTGGAAATCATATTTTGAATCTTCTAAAGAATAAATCTCAACTGATTCTTTATTTGCATCTACAATAAGTCTAATATGGCAATAATCTCACTCCGCTCATTGAATAAAGACAATATTTTTGCTTTGGGGAATATTAAAAAGTAGAGTCGTAAAATTAAAATCCTTCTTATTTATTGCTTTACTTAAAATGCAAAACATACATGGTACATCCCACATCCTACATCAGACATCCGACATAATCGTCCCCTTTTTTAACATACATTTCCGTGAAGGTTTTATATAAATACTTTTTTGTTTATCTGTAGTTCGTAATTTGCAACCCTTTAAAAGCATTTTTTAATTATATCCAAATGTTACAAACCGCAG
>JBQCFI010000113.1:0-19772 GCA_051959325.1 Ginsengibacter sp.
CCGGTTGTCCATTTTGCATGAAGAGAATTTATTTTTTTTGAATGTTGGATAATAGCACCATAACTGGTAAAAGCATCGACATTTATTTGCCCGCTTGCTTTGGAAGGGTCTCCGGCAACATTGGCTATAGAATAAAAAGGATTTTGACCAACAGAAGTGTTCCTGTAAAAGACCGTGAAATTGGTATTATTATTTTCATTCCATTTTTTTGAAAGTGTGCTTCTAAGCCTGAAAGCATTGGCTTTGCGATACGTGAACCGGTAAAAACTATTGTAATCTTTATTATAAAAATGGGCGCTGTCTAATCCGCCTTTCTGATCGGTTTTGTAATTAATATAATCCGCAACTGTTACCAGTTTTGTTTTATCATTAAAGGCATAATCGGCTCTGAAAGTCAATGCGGTTTTATTAAAATTATTATGCTCTCTTTCAGGCTGATTTTGATCTGCGTAATATCCACCAAAATAAAGTCCCAGCTTCTTGTAAGTATTACTGGCATTAAAATCGGTGCGTTTGTACCCACGGGTTCCTGCTGTCATTTGAACCGTTCCTGAAAGAAATGGAGAAGGTGATTGTGTAATAAAATTGAGCGCGCCACCAACCGCCTCACTTCCGTATAATGAAGAAGCAGGCCCTTTGATCACTTCAATTCTTTGGAGAGAAGCCTGGTTTATTTCGATCAATGCATTGTGGTTGAAATCGCCAACGGTCCTTATCGGAATTCCATCTTCCAGGTAAAGAAATAAATTGGTGTAACCCAATGGCTGGCGCACACTCATGCTGTGTTGCTCATTTCCAAGGTCAACCATAAATACGCCGGGAATTTTATTTACCAGCATATCAAGCCGGGTCGCTTTTGTATCATTTATTTGTGTTTTGGAAATCACATCAATCGCAACCGGAACCTGTGTTCTTTTTTGTACTTCCCTGTTCCCTGAAACCACCACTTCATTCAGATTGGTAAAGGACGGCGAAAGAGAAATCACCATTTTTTCTTTGTTTACTGGTGAGTTCAAACTGTAATATCCTACTGAAGAAACGCGAATACTATCCGCATTCCCTGGAATGGAAAAGTTGCCATTCCGGTCACAAACGGTGTGTGAGTTATCTTGTAAATCTGTGATGGTCGCGCCTTGCAGAGGTTGATTCGTTGCTGCGTCCACCACTTTTCCCGTTATTTTATTCTGGGCAAATGCCATGCTGCATACAGCCAACAGCAAAGCAGTAAAGCATAAATGCTTATTCATCACTCATTAATTTAAATTGAAATAATACTTCATCCTTTTGGAGGACAAATCATGCAATAATCATAACGTAAGAATTATGCAGAAGGTGGATGAAATATAAAACGTGGAAAAGAAGAAACTACATTTTCATTCCTGATGAAATACCGTGGTTTTGAAATTACAACGGCAGTTTTAACAGAAAAAAGTTTCGGTATAAAGAACGGTTGAACATCAAATCGTTCAGTTTTTGAAACCGGAGATTGATCTTGTTTTTCCTGATCTTTTAATTTTTTTGAAAGATAACATTTACCGTTACAATGCATCATTGGCTTGTCACGGTTTACACATAAATTTTTGGCAATATAAGAGCGGTTCAGAAAAAAATCCGCCTGGATAATAAACGTGCTGAATGTTTGAATAAAAATACTGAACGTCAAAAATATGGTCGCAAAAATCTTCAAATGGGCGAAGTTTTTTTTTATTTGAGTGCAAAGATAATTCTGAAAAGAAGAACTATTATTTCTGTCAATATGATCTCTGTCATTAGTTAGAATGATTTGCATTGAATACGTTACAAAAACTATCTTAATTTTTTAAATAATTATCAAATTGAAGGAAGCCGGCTTCATAAATTTTTATTTTTTGATTACTTTTGCAAATTGCTTTTTTCACAAATAATCCTTGTAAAAACAGCGTTTTTTATTAAACTTTACTTTTTTGGCACTACCCTATTTTATCAAATACATCTATAATTCGGGCACGGATGAAGTAATCCGTCGTGGGAAAAAAATATATTCCCAACGGTTTGTGGAGCTTGTGGAACATGACGAACTTATGCATTCCGTGGTTTTCAGGGTAAGGGACGACAGTTATACTACTTTTTATAAAGTACAAATTGAAAAATATGACGATCCCAAAACTTTTTCCGTTCGTTGCAGCTGCCCTTACAATATTAGTGACATATGTCGTCATGAAGCGGCAGCATTAATGCAGCTGCAGGATCTCGTTGATAAAAATTTATTGGATTCTGCAGAAGGAGCGCGTGTTTATAATCAAAAGCATACAGTTGTTAAAATAAAATTTATCGATCTTAAAATGATACGGATGCTTGCCGGTATGGAAAATTATACCGCTGCAGAAGAAATTTTAAGGAAAAACAAATGTAATATCCTGGAAGCTGCCAATGAAAAAGTGGAAGCGGTCCTTGAACATGGCGATCAAACTTTTCACATTATTCTGCAAAAAAATGAAGAAAGAAATTTTGATACTTCCTGCAATTGTGATGAAGGTGAGCACGCGTTATGCAAACACAAAACAGCTTTATTTCTTCAGTTACTGAACAATTGGGGACCGTATTATTTTGACAGCATCCGCAATTGGGATAAAGAAAAAAATAAATTGTTGCAGGGGTATGGATACAGCCTTGACGACGATCTTTCTGGAAAATTTGAATTTATTTATAAAGATGGAAAGCCTTTTTTAAAAGTCATAGATCCTTCTATCAGGCGGGTGACTTCTCCTACTCCTGTTCGGATAGAAACTCCGACGGAAACAGCCGTGATGGAAGAAGAAGCGAAAATCACTTCTACAAAAAACAAACAGGTTACCCTCGTTTTTAATTCGAATGAAAAATCATTTCCTTTTGTTTCTATCGATGTAGTTCAGGGAGATTTTGACCAGGAAGAAAATAAATTTATCGGAAGGATAGAAAAACTGGATTTGTCTAAATTTATCAATACAAACGACTTTAATGATAAGGATAAACAACTGATTCAACTGGCAAGAAAACTGCAATCATCAGAGATCAATAAATACCTGAACCGGAATTCGCCTTTCAGTGGTTTTTGGGAAAATATCATTCATGAAGAAAATGAAGAATTGCCACAGGAAACAAAAATGCTGATGGCAGAATTTATGCATCCCAAGCTGAAACGCATTTTTGAAGAAAATCAAAATAAGCCGGTTTTTTATTTACCCCAGGGAAAGAGTTTCACCACCCAAAATCTACAAACCATCGATCTTTCTTCAGAAAAGCCGGTTATTGAATTTTCTATTGCACCTTCCGGAGATGAAAAATTGATGGAAAGCCGGATGAACCTTGACCACGAAAAAGTCAAATTAACCGAGAACGAATGGAATAGCGACCTGTTATTTCTACATGATAAAACGTTTTATTTGTGGGAAAGATCGGAGCACATTTTACTGGTTGAAAAATTCAAAAATACCCTTCATATTTCCAACAATGAATGGCCTTCGTTTTTGAAAGATGTGGCACTTCCACTTTCAAATGATTATCCGGTTTCTTTTGCTCCTTCACTGATCAAAGAAACGAAAGAAGGACAACCGGATATCAGTGTGACATTGATAGAAAAGGGCGAGTACCTGATGTTTCAGCCGGTATTTACTTACAAGGGATTTAGCGTAAAAGCGAATGATAAAGACACGATCATCGTACCGGATAATGACAAAATCTTATTGGTGAAACGCAATAAGGAAGCTGAACAGCAGTTTATTTCCAGGCTCGGAAGCCTTCATTCTCAATTCATCAATCAGCCGCAAAATAAAAGCCTTGTATTGAAAGGAGCAGATGTTTTGAAAAATAACTGGTTCTTTTTATTTGTAGATGCGATGAAAGAAATGAAAGTGCCGGTATATGGGTTCGAGGCGTTAAAAAATTTCCGGTTCAACACGGCAAAACCATCTACTCATATTCATCTCAGCAGCGGCATGGACTGGTTTGATGCAAGAGTAGAATTGGCTTTTGGTGAGCAACATATCGGCATTGCCGAAATTCAGAAAGCGCTTGCGAATAAACAATCTTTTGTGCAACTGAATGATGGCACACTTGGTATTCTTCCTGATGAATGGATTAAAAAATATGCCTTGCTTTTTAAAGTGGGCGAAGGGAAAAATAACCGCCTGCGGCTTTCAAGGTTTCATTTAAGTGTGATCGATGATTTATATGATCAGCGCAATGAGCAGGAGCTTTCATTCGAATTGGATGAGAAGTACGAACGACTTCGTAATTTTAAAAATATTCCGGAGGTTCCGATTCCCGAGCAACTGGAAAACCGTCTGAGGCCTTATCAACTATCAGGTTTTCACTGGTTAAATTATTTAAACACAGTTGGATGGGGCGGTATTCTTGCTGATGATATGGGTTTGGGAAAAACCGTGCAGGCTTTATCTATGTTGCAGCATTTTGCAGAAGAAGAAGGAAATTTAAAAGCGCTGGTTGTTTGTCCGACAACATTGATCTATAACTGGGAAAATGAAATCAGAAAATTTACTCCGTCCCTTACCTGGCGCATTCATCACGGGAATATCCGCGCAAAAAGAAAAGAAGATTTCAGCGATGAAAATATCATCATTACCACTTATGGTACTTTGAGAAGCGATATACAAATGTTGATGCGCATTCCATTTGATTACGTCGTTTTGGACGAATCGCAGGCAATAAAAAATCCTGCGTCAAAAGTTACTAAAGCTGCAGGCCTCTTAACAGCACGCAACCGGATTTGCATGAGTGGTACACCTTTGCAGAATAACACTTTCGACATTTATGCCCAGATGAATTTTTTAAATCCCGGTTTGTTGGGAAGCGTTGAATTTTTCAGAAATGAATTTTCGACGCCAATTGATAAAATGGGCGAACAGGAACAAAAAGAACATTTAAAAAAATTACTTTACCCGTTTATTTTAAGAAGAACAAAAGAGCAGGTTGCAAAAGACCTTCCTGAGAAAACTGAAACCATACTTTTTTGTGAAATGGAATCAGCTCAACGAAATATTTACGATTCTTACCGTAATGCATACCGCAGCAAGATCCTGGGCGCAATTGATGAACAAGGTGTGGGCAGATCACAGCTTACAATTTTACAAGGTTTAATGAAACTGCGCCAGATATGTGACAGCCCGGCGATATTAAATGAAGATGAAAAATATCCGAATTATTCAATCAAACTGGAAGAATTAACCCGTGAAATAACAGAGAATATCGGCGAACATAAAGCATTGATATTTTCACAGTTTTTGGGAATGCTTGCATTGATCAAACAAAAACTGATTGAAAATAATATTGAATTTGAATATTTCGATGGAAGCACTTCAGCCGTGGATAGGGAAAAAGCGATTCAGAATTTTCAGACAAATGAAAACTGTCGCGTGTTTTTAATTTCGCTGAAAGCCGGTGGTGTCGGACTTAATTTAACTGCGGCTGATTACGTTTATATTGTAGATCCGTGGTGGAATCCTGCAGTGGAACAACAGGCGATTGATCGTACTCATCGTATCGGCCAAACAAAAAATATTTTTGCTTACCGGATGATATGCAAGGATACGATTGAGGACAAAATTTTACAATTACAGGAACGCAAACGTATCCTTGCTAAAGAATTAATTTCAGATGATCAGACTTTTGTGAAAAGTTTGACCAAGGAAGATGTAGAATATCTATTCAGCTAAAAGATTTAAGAAGTAATAAAATCTTTCAACCTTTGAAATTCTCTTTTGTTTCCAGATTCAAAAAGAGCTACAAAATTTTTTGCCAGTTGGCTGAAAAAAACAGACAGAGCTGATTTTTTTTGGTAAACATTGTTTTTCATAACATGGAATTTTAAAAATGAAGAATGTTTTCAGAGGTAAAATAAATAAATTGTTAAATGTTTCACAAGAGCACTTTCACCTTTTTATGCGTTCCGTAAATTCCGCATCTAAAATTTTAATAATCTTTACCACAAACTTTCCGTATGCCTGAATTTACGCTTTGTTTTATGAACGTGTTTCGTGTTATAATAACCAGGTGTTTGCATAACTTTTGAAACAAATGATTTTATTATTTGGCTTACAAAAAGTGCCGGATGATTGATTTTGTTATTCATATTAAAGAATTGGAAATAGATAACGGAAAGAAATTAGATTTTATTGTTCTATCAAGAAACGATTTCTAAAAAACAGATTATCTAATATGTTCCGGCGCATATTTTATCGCACGCAAAACAAAAATTCTATTTATTTCTTCCTTTGCTGTTCTCGTTTCCGATGCTAAAAATGCAGATTCAGTTGCTCCTATTTTTATAATAGTATTTTTGTAATTATTATTTTATTAAATCAAAATCAATGGAACAAGCAAATAGCAAAATCGGAATTTATGCAGCACATTTTTATCCGTATATCAAACTGGTAGAGAATGAAGATTTGAAAACAGTTTTAGAAGATCAAATGCAAGAAACTGAAGCTTTTTTCAATTCAATTCCTGAAGAAAAATATCTTTATAAATATGCGCCGGATAAATGGAGCATCAAAGAAGTGATCCAACACATTATAGACACAGAGAGGGTTTTCGCTTATCGTGCATTAGCATTTTCAAGAAAAGATGTTCATACACTTCCTTCAATGGATGAAAATAGCTATGCCATAAATTCCGACGCGGATAAGAGAAAATTCCAGGATTTAATTGATGAATTTAAAGCCGTGCGACAGTCTAGCATTTTCCTTTTTAATAGTTTTTCGCCGTCACAATTGAATGAAGTAGGAAAAGCAAGTGATTATGAAATGAGCGTAAAAGCAATGGGATATACAATTGCCGGGCATGTCGCGCACCACATTAATATTTTAAAAGAAAGATACCTGGCTTGATTTTTAAGAACTTTTTTAAAGATATTATGCGTTGAAAATATTTTCTGTTGCTCAAATAAAAGACTGGGATTCATTTACCATTCAACATGAACCAGTAAAATCTGTTGATTTGATGGAGCGCGCTGCAGAAGCGTGTTGCATTTGGATTTTTAAAATGTTTGGGGAAAATATTTCTGTTAAAATATTTTGCGGAAAGGGAAATAACGGTGGTGATGGACTGGCAATTGCAAGACTTTTACAATCTAAAAATTATCGTGTCTCCATTTTTATTATAGAAAATAATCATTCTGGTTCTCCTGATTTTGAAAAGAACCTCGCGCGATTAAGAAAAACTTCAGTAAAAATATTTTTTTTAGAAAATGAAAGTTCATTTCCCGTTTTGTCCAAAGACAATGTAATCATTGATGCGATATTTGGAACAGGATTAAATAAACAACCTGCCGGATTGGCCGCAGGATTAATAAATTATATTAATGAAAGCGCTGCAAACAAAATATCCATCGATGTTCCAAGTGGTTTATATATTGACAAAAGTTCGCAGGGAAATACGGTTGTAAAAGCGGATTACACACTCACTTTTCAAAATCCGAAACTTGCTTTTTTGATGCCTGAAAATGAGGCTTATGTTGGCAACGTTGTGTTACTCAACATTGGACTTTCAAAAGAGTACGAACGGGATGAAAAATCAGCATTTGAATTTGTTGATAAAAATTTTATAGAAAAAATTTATACCCCGAGAAATGCATTTTCGAACAAAGGAAATTACGGTTATGCGTGCCTAATGGCCGGCAGTTATGGAATGATGGGAGCCGCGGTGCTCAGTTCCAGGGCATGTTTAAGAAGCGGCGTCGGAAAACTGACATGTTACATTTGTGAAGCAGGCTATGATATTTTACAAAATTCTTCGCCGGAATCAATGTGCAAAGTTTTTGGTGATAAACATATTCAAAATGTAAACGATTTTTCAGATTTTGATGTAATTGGATTAGGACCAGGAATTGGAAAATATGAATCTCACCGGCAATTATTGGAAAATTTATTTTCCAATTTTAATAAGCCTCTGGTCATTGATGCCGATGCATTAAATATATTGAGTGAAAATCAATTTCTTTATAAATCCATTCCTGCACACAGCATCATCACTCCGCATCCAAAAGAATTTGAAAGATTATTTGGAAAAACAGATTCTGATTTTGACAGAATAAATCTCGCATTGTCAAAATCAAAAGAACTGAATATTTATATCGTTTTGAAAGGCCATTACACTTTTATTGCTGCTCCTGATGGACACGGATTTTTTAACTCGACCGGAAACGCCGGGATGGCGACAGCCGGTGCAGGAGATGTGCTTACCGGAATCATTACGGGCTTACTCGCACAAAAATATGCTCCATTAAATGCGGCTGTTTTCGGCGTGTATCTTCATGGACTTGCAGGTGATATTGCAGCAAAAAATATCTCGCAGGAAGCGCTCATAGCTGATGATATAATTGAAAATTTGGGTAATGCTTTTAAAGAAATTTCTAGTTAATTATTCGTATAGAAATATTTTTCTTGTCGTATAGTTAACTGATTTGTGTTTTGATTGAATATTATGGACAATAAAATCACACTTAGCTTTCATGAGTCGGTGATTTCCAGGGCCAAAGAATATGCGGCAGATAATGACATTAGCCTTTCCAGGCTGGTAGAATTTTTATTGAAAAAAATCACCTCTTCCAAATATGAAAGCATGGAAGATTTTCCTATTGCTGATTGGTATTCCAGGTAGCTGAATGACAAACAGAATACCACACAAAAAGAACCGGGAAGAAAGCAAAAGAAGAATTCTTTAACTCCAAAAAATGAGAATTTTTCTTGACGCCAACATTTTAATTTCGGTAGTGAATAAGCAGTATCCTTTTTACAACTACAGCGCGTATTCTAAGTCTTGCAAATTCCAAGAGATTCGAATTATACACATCACCAGTTTGTCTTGCGATTACATTCTATTTTGCAGAAAAAAAATTTAAAAGCAAAGTCGCCAAAAGCAAAATTCGCCTATTGTCACAACATATTTACAGTACAACTATAGATGTGAGAATATTATTCAGCATTAGAAAGCAAATGCAACTGCATCATCACAGAAGATGTAGATGATTTTTATTTTTCAAAAATTGAAGTGCTGAAAAGCGAAGAATTTTTTAAAAAATATTTGTTTAAAACTACCTGATGTAAATATATCCTCATCGCGAACAGTGTTATCTTTGTTTTTTTACAAATCAAAAAACTTCAATCATGCCTTCATTCGACATCGTTAGCAAAGTGGACCTTCAAACGCTGGATAATGCCATCAATACTGTTTCAAAAGAAATCAAAAACCGCTTTGATTTCAAAGGAAACCATGTCGTGATCGACCTGAATAAAAAAGATTTAAAGTTAAATCTTGAAGCAGACAGTGAAATGAAACTCACTCAGATCATTGACGTGCTCATCAGCAAAAGCATGAAACAGGGATTGGCTGCAGAAATTTATGATCTGAAAAAAGAACCTTACCAAAGCGGCAAAGTGGTGAAAAAAGAAATTTCTGTTCGCAATGGTATCAGCCAGGAAGATGCAAAGAAAATTGTCAAATTGATAAAAGACGGAAAATATAAAGTGCAAGCTTCTATTATGGATGATATGGTACGCGTGTCCGGCAAAAAAATCGATGATCTTCAAGCGGTAATCCAGGCTTCAAAAGGCTGGGATCTCGGACTGGCGCTACAATACGTGAATATGAAAAGTTAGAAATTTGCTTTTTTTGTTCGTTTACTGCAAGAAAAAAGGAAGAATTGTTTTTTTTCTGTAAATTTTAACAACTCTGCAATTTTGCTTTACACAAAGATTAATTTTGCTCTTTCAAGATAACTGCTTCAAGACCCGTTTTGCTTACCGTGCGTGGAAGATAATTTTTCCAATTTAATCGTACATGGTATGCAACAGAAACTGATTCTCGCCCTTCTAATGCTGACGGTAACTTCTACTTCCGCTCAAACTTTGCAAACCTGGAACTGGGATTCTTATAAAATGAAATTCAAAGCACCGGATAATATGGTCGTTCAGCAAAATGATGCCACTGGTTACCAGGCAACGAACAACAATATTACGCTGGATATTTATCCGCGAACCGGCGAAAACCTGACTTACGATGGAATGAAAACCGCCATTATTAATTGGGCAAACCAGGTCTCCCTCAGTTATGATCCATCGACCCAGCCTATCTATCTCAGCAACATAAACCGTTATTGGGGATGTGCTATTGATGGCGTTAAACAAGGTTTTTCCGCGTCAGCGCTTTTACTGGTCAATCCTGATTATCCGGAACTCAGCTATTATGTATGGATTTCTTATGCCCCTGAATACTATCATGACGCAGTGGCGATACTTCGCAGCTTTGAGCCACTTTAACGGAAAAGTATTTGTGAGATTTTTAAAAGGAAACGGAAAGATGAGAAATTAAAAATCATCTTATTTGTCTGTTTACTGCAGGTCATTTAATTAGCGGTAACAAATTTCAATTACCATTGTTTACCATTTTACGACAGTAAACCTGATTTCTTTATACCCATCTGCTTCATATAAAACACCAATTGTTTCCCCGGACATTTTCACAATATCAGAATAACCCGTATTCTTTGGTTCAATCAAATATTTTTTCTTCCATGTTTTTCCTTCATTGAAACTAATGCGTAATGTAAGACTGTCACGCTCTTTGGTATCATCATTATTGCAGAAAGCTAAAATCGATTTACCTTTTTTTATTCCAACATTTAACAAACTTCCTTCGCAAATCGGATCAGGTAAATTGTCATCAACGAAAGTGGTGTCCCATGTTTCACCGCCGTCTTTACTTAACGAAACAACCCTGTATTTTCCTGTCTGGTTGCGGCTGTTCATCATCAATCCATTGTTGCTTATTTCTGCGGCAGTGCTTTCATTAGAGCCTTCAAAAGGAACAGTTTCGCTGAGATGACAAGTTGCGCCGTGGTCATCGGTAAAATATCCATGCGCCTGGTAATCTCTTAATTCGGGTTTCGGATCTCCGGAAGAATGATTGGCTGCCACATAAATTCTTCCTTTATATTTTCCGCGTTCAAATTGTAAAGCATGACCGGGCGTATTTGCATAGGTTCTCCAATCTTCTTTAAAATTCCATGCAGGATTTACCTGCGGTTGATTAATACGATTTACCTGCGTTGTTATATCAACAGGATCGCTCCATGTTTTTCCATTGTCAATACTTGTCTTATAAAAAACGTCGCGATGACCATTACCTTTTCTCAATTCTCCCTCATGGCCATTGCCCGTATTATAAAATAGAAATATTCTTCCTTTTGGAAATCGTGGATCGGTAAGGTCTACAACCGGCGCAGGATTGCCGGCCTGCAAACTATCATTGCTCGCAACAATTTGCAACGCACTCCACGTTTTTCCCTGATCACTGCTTCTTTTTAAAACAATTTTGATGTCACCAAAATCACCTGCTCCGTGTACACGTCCTTCAGAAAACGCCAGCAGGTCACCGTTTGGCGCTTTGACGATTGCCGGAATGCGAAAAGATTTGTAACCTTCAGTGCCCGAAACATAAACAGGAACAGCTTTAGATTGAGCAAGTATTTTTATGGAGCAAAAAAGAAAAATGAGTATAAAAGTTGCTTTACTGAAAATCTTTTTCATAATGAAAGTTTAAGTGTAATAAGGTTACCTGTATAAAATTAATGTATCAAAAATTGTCCAAAAATAGTTCTTCTAAATTCCTGTAATTCGTGTAATTCGTGGCATTCTGGCATTCGTGTAATTCGTGTAATTCGGGGCATTCGTAATCCCGGGCATTCGTGTAATTCGTGGCACATTCTATCAAAATTCGTCCAGCAATTTCCAGCAATACCATTCCTGCCGTGGCAAATGAAATGGGCCTTTAAATAAATTCCCTTTTGCAGGTTGCGCCACGGTTCCATCACGATGCAGATAGCCAAACCATTCACCGAATTGTTTATCATGGAATTTCGTGTATGCATAATCGTGAATCTGTTGATGCCATTGTTTATACTTTTCATTTCCTGTGATGGTATAAGCGAGCAATGTTGCAATGATTGATTCATTTTGTGGCCACCAAAATTTCATATCCTGCCAATATTCCTGCACAGGTTTATTATAAACATCTCTGAAATATAAAATGCCACTATGTTCTTTATCCCATCCCCGCTCCCACATATAGTCGAGCATTTTGCATCCAAGCTCGATCAGGTGCGGATCGTTATTCCTGTATTTCGCTTCATGCAAAATAAACCAGGCACCTTCTATTGCGTGGCCCGGGTTTAAAGTTCTTCCATCAATATGATCAATGATGCTTCCATCCGCCGCCACCTGTTCCATCACGCATTTGATATTATCTTTTACAAAGTAGGTTTCTATTTCTTTGATCCAATTTTCAATCCATTCATCACAGCGTGGATCGCCAATGGTCTCGCGTAATTGCTGCGCCGTATTCATCATGATCATCGGAACGCCAATTCCTTTGGCCGGACGAGTATCTTCAAACTTTGCCTGAAGCTTGATTTCGCCTGTTGCATAATCGAGGCATTTTCCGAATAACCCACGTGCGAGTTTTGCTTTTTCTTTATCACCAGTTGCTTTTGCATAAGCCGCTAAAGCAATAACCGCAAAGGTTTCAGAGAAAAAATATCTTCTCTTTCTGATTGGCTTTCCATCACGTGTTACATGAAAATACATTTGTCCATCTTCTGCAAAACAATGATTCAATAAAAAATCCACACCTTTCTTCGCACCGTCCAGCCATTCCGGTTTTTTTTCAACAGTGTTATACAAAGTTGCTAAAAGCCATGTTGCCCGGCCTTGTATCCAAACGGCTTTATCGTCATCAAGCAGGCTTCCATCACGATCGCGCATCAATAAAAAACCGCCAAACTCTTCATCAACACTTTTGGGAAACCAAAAGGGAATAGTGTCGTTGAGTAATTGATTTTTATAAAATTTTGCTTGATTTTCCCAATAGTTTTTATCAATATTCATATTGTCAAATTTTGAATCGTTAATCATACAAGGCAATCATTTTCTGTTACAAAAAAAATTGTAATTTGGATAAAATTTACAATTATGGCTGAAGACATAAAATTTAAAATCATTAAAACACTTAATACCATTGATGATGAAAATGTTCTTATCCAGGTAATGGAAGATGTTGCTTTTTATGCATCAGACAAAGATATTATTGATGATCTCTCTGCTTCTCAATTGAAGGATCTTGACGAGGCCATCAATCAGGCAAATAATAATGACGTCATTGATTGGAATGATTTTAAAAATGAGATAAATGAATGGCGTCGCAAATAATTGTTACCAAAAGATTCCGGCAAAATGTAGTTGAAACGTATGAGTATATCTCAAACACATTTTCATTTAAAACTGCATCACTTTTTCTTGATCGCATCGAAAGAAGAATTGACTTTATTGCTGCTCATCCTGAGGCAGGAAAGCCATCCCAAAAACGAAAAAATGTTCGCTGCGTTTTATTACCACCGCACAATCAAATCTATTACCGTTTCGAGAATGAAAGAATAGAAATTCTACTTTTATTCGACATGAGACAAAATCCAAATAAAAATCCTTATTGACATTAAAAAAACAACATTTTCAAAGAACAATTTTAAATAACTACTTCCTCAGCACGTTTCTCAAATCTTTTCCCAAAACTACGTATCCGTCAGCATTTGGATGCAAGCCATCGGTTATAAATAATTTGGAATTTACCTTATTTCTGGTCAAAAAATCTTTTCCAAAATCAACATAATCCATATGATTTTTTAAAGACATTTCTTTTATTTTTTTGTTGATCGTTGCAACACGCTCTTCTGATTTTGCACGAGGCAAAATTCCCACCATCGTAATCTTTGCGTCCGGTTTTCTTTGCCTGATTGCATCGATCAAAAATTGTAATCCTTCCACAATTTCGGAATCCGAATTTCCGGCAGACAAATTATTTGTACCAATCATCAGCACAATATTTTTTCCTTTGAAATCATCAAACTCACCATGATAGACACGCCACAAAACATTCTCAATTCTGTCCCATCCAAAACCAGCATTCTGAACTTTTAATGGCTTCAAATACTTGTCCCAAGCAGATTCGCCACGGGCAACGTGATAAGCAGGCGTTCCTCCAAAATAATGAATTATCGAGTTCCCGATAATTAAATTCTCCGGATTATTTTGTTGAATATCTTCCTTCACTTGCTCATGCCGTCCTATCCAATCATAACCATCGCGATATTGTTCAATAGAGATTTCTGTTATAATTTCCCCAACCGGTTCATTTAAAATTTGCCTGATTTTTTGTTCATAAGCAGCTGCGTATTTCATCATTCCAATATCATTCGGGTGCAGCCCTTCTGTGGTAGAATTGATGTCGAAACCGATCTCTTTATCAGTAAGCAAATAAATATTGCGAATTCCTGATTTCTGTAAATCGTTGAAAATTCTTTCAATTACCAGGCTGCTGTGGTGGTATTCACGCAATCTTGCGGTGTCCATAAAATATGGCGCATATCCAACGGCGTGTCCTACAAATAAAAGAGGAACATCTTTATTTTTTTTGCGTAATTTATTGACTCCATAAATCACGCGGTTTTTAATTTCTTCATCAGAATAACCACCCGTAAGGTTTGGCATGCAATCTAAAATATACAGTTTCGCATCCACTTTTGCCATCAGATCAAAGATGGGCTTTTCGAATCTTCCATTGCCCGAAAAGCCAAGATTGACAATGGTTCTGTCCAGATTTCTTTCGACAATATTTGTCCAGGCAAGTCCCGGCCTTGATGCCACTGCCCCTTGCAAAATAGAAGTACCATAAGCCACAATCGGCTGTTCTTTTCTTTTTTCAGCAAATGCAAAAGAATCTTTTTCGTTGACACCGATTGACAACCATTTCACAGAATTGTACAACGGCAAATACAAATAAAATTCAGAAACTTTCGTCTGATTTTTTGCAATAAATAAATTTCTAAAAGTGTAGGAACAGGTATCGCCAAAATGATAACGTCCGGGCGCCCAGTTCCAATTTCCGTTCACATCAATCGCAAACAAATCCAAACCACTTACGCCCGTTGATGGCATGTGCGGCATTGAAAAATTCTTACTCGCCAATGTATATCGAACTGTAATTTCGGTGGCAGTTGTTTTAAAATGAATAAATTCTCCTGCAGTATTTTCAGACAAATCCCAAACGGGCTTTCGTACACTGTCTTTCATTGAAACAGGAAGACGATGAAAGATATTGGATGAATCCAGCACACAAACACCTTCAACAAATTTCGGCTGATACCATTTCGTTTGTTGTTGAGAAAATGCTGATTGGATAAATACAACTGTCAATAAAAGAATCACATATTTTTTCATTTCAGATTTTATTTAGTTAGAATAAAATTATCGACTTACAGTTTTATTTTTTTATTTCAATCGAAAATGTACTCGCCGGTAACCCTGCTCCATTCTCCAAATTTGCTTTGGTAAAAGGTTTGAAGGCATAAATCACTTTAATTATTTTTTCTTCTTCATTAAAAAAAAGGAGCACCTGATTGTTTTTTATCTCCGCTTTTGGTGAAAAAATTTCTCCCTTTTCGTTCATTACTTCAAAACCCGTTAACGGTTCATTATTTCGTGCTTTTAATTTTTTTGCGTTTGAAAAATTAATTACAATTTCTTTATCCTTTTGAAAAGCACTTTCAACCGTTGGCCCGTTTGCAACAATACTTCTATGGTAAGAATTTTTCAATGCAAGCAACGCCAGACGCTCTCCTACCGGCTGTTTGTGCGTTGGATGCACATTTATTGAATCACCAAAATCACTGGAAACAGCCATGAAGGTATTTGGAACTTGCAAAGATTCTTTTCTTTGCATGTCCCTGAAATAAGGCCACGATGGGCGGTCAATAGAAGAGAGTTGTACAAAATAAAAAGGCAGATTTTCGTTCCACAATTTCCTCCATGAAGAAATTAATTTTTGAAAATTATAAGCGTACAAATCCACATTGTGTGCATCGCTCGCGCCCTGGTACCAAAGGATTCCTTTTATGGGCGTGTTCACCAGCTGTGAAATTCCGGCTTCAAAATTATAGCAAGGCTCATAAGGATGGCGTTGCCTCGGATCATTGGAAAATTCCAAATTTTTTGCAGCCCGTTGGCGAACCCAGGGCATGATAAAATCAGATTTTTTCCAATTGTACAATTCATTAACCAGGTAATCATCAAACTCCATAGTATGGCGATCCATAAAGGAAACTATGGGTGCGCCGCCAACCGCCACTTCAATCAAACCAACGGGAACATTTTCTTCGCGTTGAATTTTTTGTCCAAAAAAATATCCTATTGCTGAAAAAGTTGCAGCGGATTGAGGATCGCATTGCTCCCAGTTTCCTGTAAAATATTCAAGTTTGTTTGTTTTGTCTAAAACGGTTGAATCCCACGCCACATCATCGGTTTCCTGGATTGCATTGAATTGAAATAACCGGATATTTTTATTTGTGGCTTTCGGAATTGCCTCTTTCCCTTCATAAGCCTGGTTCAAGCGGAACAACATATTCGACTGCCCAGAACATAACCACACATCTCCCATTAAAATGTTCCTCAATTCAATTTTTTTATCCTTTGATTTCACAGTTAATGTGTAAGGACCGCCTGCGGGTAACGCATCAAAAATCACTTTCCATTTTCCATCTGAATCAGATTTCGTCTTTTTTGTTTGTTTACTGAAACTCACGGTCACGTCTTCATTTGCATTAGCGGTGCCAAAAAAAGAAATTGGTTTACTGCGTTGCAAAACCATATCATTTGCAAAAACAGAAGGCATTTGTAATCCTCCGTAATCGCCTGTAACAGCACCATACACAATTTTTGCAAGAATGACTGCTCCTTCTTTATTAGGATGTAAAGCGTCCGGAAATAAATTCGGATGAAAATAAAAGGGCGTATGCAAATCAATCAAACCGGTGCGATTCACTTTTGCAATTTCAGGAATGAGGTTTTGAATTTTCCAATACCAATCTCTTGTTCCGGAACGAAAACGTGGATGATCATTGAAGATTGGGGTCATCAAACAGATGTATACTTTTACCTGAGGATTTACTTTTCGAAACGTATCGATCAGCCAAGAATAATCGCCACGAAAATCATTACTGTAATTATTCCAATCTCTCGGATCGGTATCATTCAAACCCAAATGTATGATGGCAATATCCGGAATCAATTTCAATGCTTCTGCAAATTCTTTTGTTTTGTAATAAGGGTTGTGCCCTTTGCGCAACAGCGTTGCACCGCTGTGTCCAAAGTTTTTTACTTCATATTTTTCACCCAACATTTTTTGCAATTGAACAGGATACGATTGTGTTGAAGGATCTTTCAAACCATAGCCATAGGTAACAGAATTGCCTATACATGCTACTTTTATTTTTGGATGTTGTGCAAAGATTTCTGATGAAAAAAATAAAAATGTTACAAGAAAAAAAATAAGTTTTTGTTTCATTCATCAAATGATTTTTACAGTAAACAAAGAAATAAAAGCGTTTTCTTTCTAGCAGAAAACAATTAATCTACATAATTATTCACCTTTGGCCTCAAAAAACTTATCTGAACAATCAATGCAATCAAAACGACGACGCCGAGTATAGCAAAACTTTTCCCGAGGTTTCCCGCAGCAGATGATTTGCCCAACAAATCTGTAATAAACGCCCCTGCAAAAACTCCAACCATATTCATAATACCGTAGGCCGTTGCCCGGTATTTCGATGAAACAAATTGACAAAGTATCGGCATGTTATTGGCATCAAACATTCCAAAACCAAACCCAAAAGTTATTGCAGCACCAATGATTCCAAAAGGTGTGTGTGCAAAACCCAGTAACAATAATGAAGGAATGGTAAGACCCAGGCCAATGGCGCTGGTATAAACGCGGCCACGAACGTTTTTCTGAACCCACCGGTCTGATAATATTCCACCAAAAACGACTCCTAAAAGCGAGAACACGGCAATTGCCGCTATTGAAATCGGACCAGCCTTTGACATAGGAATGTTCAGAACCTGGGAAAACAAAGTAGGCAACCAGTTTTTGGTAGCCCATCCCGGTAAACTTGGAATGGCAAAGTAGAAAAGAATGATCCAAAAAGAAATATTCGAAAACAGAACGGCAAGCCCTTTCAGGAGTGGGATTTTTGCTTTTGTTCCCGATTTAATTTCGGTAGTTACATGCACTTCTTTTTTCTCTCTTAAAAAAAGAATTAAAACCACCGAATAAGCAATGCCAATTAAGCCAAAAGAATGAAAGGTATAGTGCCAGCTATATGCCTCAGCCACAGTGGCGCCAAAGGCTCCAAGTACCTGCCCAACATATAAACCGATCATATGAATACCGATGGCAAGTGAGCGGGTTTTTTCCTGGTGATAATCCGCAATTAATGCAAGCGCTGCTGGAATGTATAAAGCCTCACTTACGCCCATTAATGCACGAAGCCAGTATATCTGATGAAAGGTAGTGGCCAGTCCCATTCCATAAGTTACTGCCGACCACACAAACAAGCTTCCAACAATGAGCCATTTCCTGTTTACTTTGTCTGCAATAACTCCGGCGACCGGGCTCATAAAACCATACACCCAAAGAAAGATGCCCATTAAGTAGCCAAAGTTTACAGCAGACCGCAACTCCGGAATGTCTTTTTGCATAGAAGGCTGCATGGTTGACAGCATTTGCCTGTCCATGTAATTGAGCAAAGCCACAATGGACAGCAGGCCAACAACAACCCACGAATATGTTTTTGAATTCTTCATTCCCGCATATTGCTTAAAAGATTTACAACTAATTACTTCTACTTCTCACCTTCCCGATCCACACATCCGGCGTTCTCACTCCTGGTTTTATTTCTCCGTTTGAAACTATTATGTCATTTTCCCATTTTACATCAGTTGTTGTAACATGCGCGGGAAAAGGCAATTCACCAATTTTTGTCCACACATCACTGTTGGTATTATAGAGCAACAGGCTTTTATCAAAACCTTTATGATGAATGCTTAAATTGTTTTTTTCTTCCGTCAATTTTTGTTTTTCTTCCGGATTATTTGCTCGTGCAATTTTTGAAATTAATGTTTCTATCTGATGAAATGTATTTCCGTTATCTAAACCGGTAATTAAAATTTCACTATTGCCCAAAGCCACCCCCCCGGCGGCTGAGAGCTTGGTAGTATGGGCGCCATTAGAAATATCAGCGCATCTTTTCCACTGATTTTTTTGGATATCAAAAGCAAACACCGTGTTGTGCAAAGTACTGATTCCGGATGATGTTTTAGACCTGCCGCCAATAACAAAAATCTTTTCGCCTGATTTGGAATTTTGTGCAACAACGGTTGCATTTGCCAAAGCAATAGGAAGATCCGGAAGTTTTTTCCAATGAAGATTTTTATCTTTTAAATCCAAAGAAAAAAAACTGTTGGAAGAATTCTTTTGTTCGTCGCCGCCTACCCCATAAATCACATCTTCAATATTGGTAACAGCGACGTTTGTCAACGCAAAAGGCAGGTCCGGCAACGGTTTTACCTCAACCGCATTTTCTTTTTTATTCCATTTTAATAAAAAAGATTTATTCGAAATCCCATTTTCATTTTCGCCACCAACATAAGCGATTCCTGACGCAGTTGAAGTGTTGCCGCAATAAGCGATTGATTCAGGAAGAATCGATTTTACATTTTTTTTCCAGCAATATTCATTTCCTTTTTTCTCCAAAACAAAAATCTTGTCATAATAAACCTTCTTCCCTCCTTCCCACGGAAGTTTATCCGGAAAATTCGAACCTCCTGCAACAATCAACGCATCATTATTTACAC
>JBQCFI010000114.1:0-5334 GCA_051959325.1 Ginsengibacter sp.
ATTGCCCAATATCGTTTTTTCTTCAACCCGATTCGTTATACAAGCCTCGGCCTTTCCGTCTGTGAAGCAATGATGACGGGGGTTCCCATTATTGGACTTGCCACCACAGAAATGTCTGTTACCATAAAAAATAATTATTCCGGTTTTATTGACACCAATGTAAATGCGCTTATTCAAAAAATGGAAATGCTTTTGAACGATCGTGAAAAGGCAAAAGAGTTGGGAGAAGGAGCGAAAGAAACGGCTTTTGAAAAGTTTAATATTGAACGTTTTAAAAAGGATTGGCTCGAAACTTTTATTGCAGTAAACAAACAAAAAAACAGATTTTGTAATCAGCTTATAGCCTGATAATAAAAGTATTTATTAACCGAAAAAAAAAGGATTTAAAAATGAAGAATGTAAACGGAAAAGTGATTTTAGTAACCGGCGGCGGACAAGGCCTTGGCGCAGCCATTTGCAGAACAATGGCCGAAGATGGAGCAAACGTTATTGCTGCCGATGTAAATGAAAAGAAGTTGGAACGTATCGTAAAAGAAATTACTGATTCCGGCGGAAAAATCAAGAGCTATTCCATGAACGTAGCTGATGAAAAAAATGTGCAGGAGGTAATAGATGACGTGATCAAGGAATTTGGAAATATTGACGCCGTGATCAATAATGCGGGAATTGATTTTACAAAGTCGATTGAAGAATTAAGTTTTGATGAATGGAACAAAGAGATCAGCGTAAACCTGACAGGTCCTTTTAATGTTTCAAAATGTGTGTATCCTTTTATGAAAAAAAATGGCAAAGGACATATTGTAAACATTACATCAACCGCGGCAAAGCGTGCCTGGCCAAATGCTGCCGCTTATCATGCGAGCAAATGGGGTTTGCTTGGCTTCAGCCACGCATTGCATTCTGAAGCAAGAAAGGATAATATAAAAGTGACAGCACTTGTCGCCGGAGGCATGCAAACGCCTTTTATTTTAGAACGTTTTCCAGAAGTAGATCCGGATGTTTTACAGGATCCAAAAAATGTAGCTGAAACAATAAAGTATGTGTTATGCCAGCCCGATGCAACAGTGATTCCGGAAGTAATGGTAATACCGATGCGCGAAACATCATGGCCGTAAAGTTGTGGGAAGATGTTTAAAGAGTTTCGGAGAATGAATTTAGAAAAGTTTAGAAGGTTTAGAATGGTTGGGAAGAATGAGCAGATTTAGAATGTTTTGAAGTTCGGATACTTCAGAATGGATTACCCAATTTACTATTCACACACTATGGAAAAAGACATCAAAAATATAATAGACAATTTTAAAAACTTAAAAATACTGGTCGTCGGTGATGCTATTTTAGATACCTACATTTTTGGTACTACAGATAGGATTTGTCGTGAAGCGCCGGTTCCGGTTTTTAATGCAGAAAAGGAAACATATAGTTGCGGTGGCGCAGCAAACACTGCCATTAATCTTTCCGCGTTGGGCGCTGAAACCTATTATCTGACCGTGCTTGGCAAAGATTTCAATGCACATGAACTGTTGAATGTTTTACAAAAAAACAACGTGCATTGTGAATTTATCCTGCGCGATAAAGCACGAAAAACGATTGCAAAAAAAAGAGTCGTCGCCTTATCAAGTATTATTCTGCGTTTGGACGAAGGAACGGTAACTGATATCAACAAAAATCTTGAGGAAGAATTGCTGCAGAAAATTTTGGAAGTAAGTGATTTTGCAGATGCGATTCTATTTTCTGATTATGGGTTTGGAGTTATTACCAATTCATTAATTACATCACTCGAACGTTTTGCTTCATCATTTGAAAAACCAATTTTAGTTGATTCAAAAAATTTAAGCCGTTTTAAAAATATTCATCCGGATGCAGTGAAGCCCAATTATGAAGAAGCTTTAAGCCTTTTAAATCTTTCTAAGATTGCAAAAAATAAGCGGGCAGAGCAAGTGGTGAACAATGCAGGAGTTTTGTTGAGCAAAACCGGTGCAGATAATGTAGCCGTAACGCTCGATGACAACGGTGTCGTACTGATTCGAAAAGACAAAAAGCCTTATGGCGTCGAATGTGTTCCGCGTGATTCTAAAAACACTATCGGCGCGGGAGATACCTTCATCAGTGCATTAACTCTTTCGATGGCATCGAAATTACCAATGGAAACGTGTGTAGAAATTGCTGCTGCTGCGGCAGCGATTGTTGTAAAAAAAGATGGCACGACAGGCTGTACAAATGTTGAATTGAAATCTTATTTTAATCCGGTTCCAAAATATATAGCGGGAAACGAGGAGCTATTAAATATAATGAAAGAATTAAGGAAAAAAGGTAAGAAGGTTGTATTTACCAACGGATGTTTCGATCTCATTCATAAAGGACATATTTCCTTGCTCGATAAAGCACGCGAAGCAGGGGATGTACTGATTGTTGGCGTAAACAATGACGAGAGTGCAAGAAAAGTGAAAGGGCCGGATCGACCTGTAAATACTCTGGAAGACCGCATTGCCGTTTTGGCGGGATTGGAGAGTATAGATTACCTGATCTCGTTTGCCGAAGAAAGTCCGTTGGAATTGATAAAGATGGTTCATCCGGATGTTTTTGTAAAAGGATCAGATTATACAGAAACTTCAATTCCGGAAATGCCGCTGTTAAAAAAGCTTGGTTGTGAAGTGAAGATCATTAAGTCGTTGAAACATATTTCTACGACTGATATTATTCACCGGATAAATGATATTAATGTGTCAGCGGTTGGTGAAAACAGCAGCCACGGCGGCAATATGAAAGTATCAGCGGTTGGTGACGACGCTGACCACGGCAGCAACCTGGCAATAATTGGTGACGACACGAATCCCAGCAATGAGGACATCAGCGACGGCAGTAGTCTTTTCGGTTAAATTGATAGAATGTAGTTCTGCTGATTGTGAAGTTTTAAGTAAATCAAATGATGAAAAGCGCCCGTGATATTGATGTTTTAATACCGACTTTTAAAAGATTAAAAGCGCTGGCTGTGACGCTTACAAGCCTTTGTTTTCAACTGGAAGAGAGCTTTGAAGTGATCATTTCTGATCAATCTTTAGACGAACATATTAATGAAGATAAAACCCTGCGGGCGGTTATTAACTTATTGCAGTTGCATGGCCACCGGGTTTCAATTCTAAAAAATTTTCCACAAAAAGGAATGGCGCAGCAAAGGCAGTTTTTATTGGAACAATGTGAAGCGCCATTCAGTTTATTCCTGGATGATGATGTTATTTTAGAGCCGTATGTTTTGCGAAATATGAGAAGCATTTTGCAAAAATACCATTGTGGTTTTGTTGGTTCCGCGCTCATAGGGTTAAGTTATAAAAATGACTACCGGCCCCATCAGCAGGAAATTGAATTTTGGGGTAATGAAATTCAACCGGAAACAATTGTTCCCGAAGATTCTTTATGGCAGCGCTACAAGTTGCATAACGCCGCAAACATTCTTCATGTGCAGGAAAAATATCATTGTACTCCTGATGATCCAAAAGCTTATAAAGTAGCCTGGGTAGGAGGTTGTGTGATGTATGATACAGAGAAATTATTGGAATCAGGCGGTTTTGAATTTTGGAAAGATTTGCCGGAACAACATTGTGGGGAAGATGTACTCGCACAATTAAGAGTTATGAAAAGATTTGGCGGCTGTGGCATTTTGCCAAGCGGCGCATATCATCAGGAAGTGGAGACTTCCATTAAGGACAGGAACATCAATGCGCCGGAATTTTTAAAAATATAATTTATGATCGAAGAAGAGAAGCCTGTAGTGACGGTCATTATGCCGACTTATAACCAGGATAAATTTATTGAGCGTGCAATCCATTCTTTATTGAAACAAACTTTAAGAAACTGGGAATTGATTGTTGTGAACGACGGTTCTAATGACTTGACTTTTCATATCATTCAAAAATATCTCAATGATCCACGAATAAAGTATCTTCAACATCAAAGAAATAAAGGTCTTGGCGCTTCCATAAATAGTGCATTGGATATTGCTCGGGGAGAATATATTTGCTATCTTCCATCCGATGACGTCATTTACAAAGATCATCTTCAATCGCTGCTGGATACCTTAGAAAAAAATCCGGATGCCGCTCTTGCTTTTTCTTCTTTTATACATCATTACAACCGGAAAGCAGAAGGTATATTAAATAATGAATGGTATCAATTGGTGCAGGTGATGCACCGGAGAAATGATCTGCGCTGGACAGAAAGAAACGAGCTGGAAAGTGATGACCTAAATAAATTGTTTTGGAATAAAATAAAAGGTAAGCACATCCATACCGGAACGCTTACCTGTGAATGGGTTGACCATCCAAATCAACGCTACAAGATCATGCAGGAGCCGCTTGGCGGCATTAATACGTTTCGGTCTTATTATAATGTAACCGATCCTTTGCGCTACCACACCTCGAAAGGAAATTATATCGATGAGAAAAAAAGGTACGAGAAATACCGGGAAAAACAGGTACTTTCTGCTGCTGAAAATGGATTAAAAATATTACTCGTGGGCGAGCTTGCTTATAATCCTGAACGGATTTTAGCGCTGGAAGAAAAAGGTCATAAATTGTATGGCTTATGGGTAAAAAATCCTTACTGGTACAATTATGTAGGGCCTTTGCCTTTCGGGAATATCCAGGATATTGATTACGAAAATTGGGAAGAGGAAGTGAAAAAGATTCAACCGGATGTTATCTATGCCCTGCTGAATTTCCAGGCGGTTCCCATAGCCTATGAAGTGCTGAAAGCCAATACCGGGGTACCTTTCGTATGGCATTTTAAAGAAGGCCCGATGATCTGCAGGGAAAAAGGAACCTGGAACGAACTTATTGAATTATTGAACAAAGCAGATGGTAAAATTTATTGCAGCAATGAAATGAAAGAATGGTTTGAACAATTTATAGTGAATAATGAAGGCAGTTCAACATTTGTAATGGATGGCGATCTTCCAAAGAAAGATTGGTTTACCGATGAACGTTCTCCTCTGTTGTCAAAGCAAGATGGCGCTTTTCATACGGTAGTTCCGGGCAGGCCAATCGGGTTGCATCCCTACAATGTAGAAGAGCTGGCGAAAGAAAATATTCATCTTCATTTTTATGGTGATTTTACGCACGGGCAATGGAAAGAGTGGATTGAACATACCAATAAAATTGCGCCCGGATATCTGCATATCCATCCAAACGTGGACCAGGAAAACTGGGTAAAAGAGTTTTCACAATACGATGCGGGATGGCTGCATTTTTTTCAAAGTGAGAATTTTGGTGAGTTGATGCGCGCCAATTGGGATGATCTGAATATCCCTGCACGGCTGTCAACACTGGCTTTGGCAGGGTT
>JBQCFI010000115.1:0-17633 GCA_051959325.1 Ginsengibacter sp.
TTCAAACAACACCGGTTTTATTAAAAGCAAAATATTTTCTAACGCCTTCCTCTTATATAAAGCCATATATTTCATTGGCCGCAGGTGCCAATCTTATTGACTTTAAACAATACTTTGGAGAATTTGGTAATTCCTCAACAAGTGTGGGCTTCCGCGCACAGGGCGGCCTTGGTCTGTTAATTCCGTTTAAAAAAACAAGTGCTTCAGGTATTAATATCGGCGCTTCTTACGATTATGCTCCTTACAAAAAGAATGGATATAAAGATTTAAACAGTGTAAATCTGCAAGCTGGCGTGGTTATTGAATTACGGTAATTAAAAAATAAGCATTATTTCAGGGCGATTTTTATTCATTGAAAAATAAGAATCGCCCTTATTTATTCGTTTACTGAGTATCAAAAATTTTTTTTTATTTTCTAATACTTTCAATAATAAAATAAAAAAAACAACGTTTAATTTTTATAACCATTCAAAAATCCATCCTATGATCGTAAAAGAAATTGTATGCGAATTACTGATAGCCATTCATATTATCCTGTTTATTCAATCGCGCCGCGAAAAATATAATGTTGAAAAATAAGCTGCTTTTTAACTTGTAAAAAGACCTAAGCACATAAGACTATTTGGTGAATTACACCTCAACGTTCTGTTTCTGCGTTCGGAAAATGAAGCTATTTCCTGTTTTTAGGTTTATTTGAGCATTGCTACCATATCAAAACGTTCCATTTTCATTGCTACATATATGCCGATTAAGGTTGTCTAAACGACAACCTTTTTCATTTTACTGAATCGATACTGTAACCGAAAATTCTAAAAGAAAAAATTTTATTATTCAAATTTATAAACTAATTTCATTTTTGTATTCAACCATTATTTTTCATCCCCCAAACCCGTTTTTTTTCATTATTAAAAAACTGCCTTTACCAGAAATAAGACCGGAAACATCAATTGCTATACGGATTCAATTGAGATATTAACCATTGAAAATTTAAAACACTTTAGAGAATGCAAAAATGTATTTTAATTTATGACGATGATTTAGAAATACTAACGGTTTGCAAAGTAATTTTGGATAATGAAAATTATCGTGTTGAAACCATTCCTAACTGTGAAAATATTATTGACGACATCAATATTGTAAAGCCTGATGTTATTCTGATGGATCTTTGGATTCCAAAAATTGGAGGAGAGAACGCAATCAAACTGATGCACGAACACGAGGAAATAAAAAACATCCCTGTAATTCTTTTTTCAGCAAACGACGAGATAGAAAAAGTGAGTAAGAGAATCAACGCAAATGGATTCCTGAGAAAGCCCTTTGATATTTTAGAATTAAAAGAAACGATCGAAAGTCAAATAATCCGCTAAACTTCTTCATTATTTTGATCTGATTGCCACTACCGGATCAAGCCGGGCAGCCGTTAAGGCCGGGATAATGCCCGATAAAATTCCAATAATAATACAAATAGAAATTGCAAGCGTCAGGATTCCAACGGAAATATAAACTGGGAAATTAAAAACTCCGGTAAGAATGAGCGTCAGTACATAAACAAGAATCAACCCGATAAGTCCTCCCAAAATGCAAATAATCGCTGATTCTAAAAGAAATTCAGAAAGGATGCTTCGTTTTTTTGCTCCAATCGCCTTTTTCAATCCAATGATTGGCGTGCGCTCTTTTACTGTTACAAACATAATATTCGCAATTCCAAATGCACCTACTACCAGGCTTAAGATACCAATCGCCCATCCGCCCAGGTTAATGCTTCCGAACATAGAGCTTACGCGGTCGCTTAAACTACTGATTTGATTAAGTGTAAAATTATCTTCCTGGGTAGGACTTAGTTTCCTGATAGAGCGCATGATCCCTTCCAGTTCATTTGATAGTTCTGCAGAGCTTATATTCGCTTTTCCCTTTACAATTATTTTCGGACTGCTGTTATTTTCGTTTACGATTTGCCTGGCAAATTTATAGGGAAGTATAATAGATTGGTCATAATCCTGGCCAATCATATTCTGCCCCATTTTTTTTATCACACCAATAATGGTTGCTTTGTTATTTTTTATTTTTACTTCTTTGCCAATCGCCAAAGATGCGGATTCAAATAAATTTTCCGCATTCGTATAACCAATAACAGCTACAGCACTTCCGTTCGAAAATTCGTTGTCGGAAATATACCTTCCATAAGCCATGGTAAGCGGCTGGATGTTCATTTCTTCTTCAGTAACGCCACTCATCGAAACTCCCTGTAACGCATAATTGTTGTATTCCACGTCTACCCTTGCATCAATGTCAAAAGCGATATTGCTGACCAAATGACTTCGCTCTTTGATTAGTTTTATCTCATCATATTTTGGAACCGGCCGGTTCACAAATTTCCACCACGGGTAATCCGGTCCCCCCGAATACTGCCATTTATCTATAAAAATGGTATTGGTTCCCAGGCTCTTTAATTGATTCTGAATATTCATTTCAAGGCTATTGACCGTAGCCAAAACACCAATGATGCAAAATATACCAAAAGAAATGCCGATGAGCGATAAGGAAGTGCGCAATTTATTAACCATCAATTCCTGCATAGTAAGCCGAAAAGAGCTTGCCAGAATATTAAGGGTTTTGCGCATAAAGACAAATTTAATGTTTACGGCATTTATCCAAATAAAAATATGTTGAAAGGCAAATACTCCAGTAAAATTACAAATTTGAATTCTGTAATTTGCGTTTTTATAAACTTCATTTTATTGACACCAACGAAAGAAAATATCCGGCTCCAGAGAATCATTATCCTGGTTGCAATTATTCTATTTATTATCAAAATAATTGCATGGTTCCTCACCAGTTCACTCGCTATTCTTACGGATGCCCTGGAGAGTATTGTAAATATTGTTGCAAGCTTCCTGGGATTGTATAGTTTAAATTTAGCTGCAAAGCCAAGAGATGCAGATCATCCTTACGGTCATGGAAAAGTGGAATTTCTTTCTGCCGGAGTAGAAGGAAGTATGGTAATTATTGCCGGCTTTTTTATTATTTACAAATCGGTACAAAGTTTTTTTTATCCTCATCAGATTGCTAAACTTGATTTCGGAATTATCCTTATTGCAATAACCGCTATCGTTAATTTTATTTTTGGCAACATTTGTATTGTTACCGGCAAAAAAAATCATTCTTTACAATTGATTGCCGGAGGCAAACACCTCATAACCGATACGTATTCTACTGCGGCAATTCTTGTTGGTTTGTTGATTATTTATTTTACCGGTTACGTTTTTATTGATAGTCTAATAGCATGTGTGGTTGCAATTATTATTATTTATACCGGCTATAAAATTGTACGCGTTTCAATTGCAGGTATTATGGACGAAGCAGATGAACAGTTATTGAGAGACATTGTGCTTCTTCTCAATAAAAACCGAAAGGAAAACTGGATAGATCTTCACAATATGCGCATCATAAAATACGGAAGCACTTTGCATTGTGATTGCCACCTGACGGTGCCATGGTATTTGAATGTAAATGAAGCTCACGCAGAAGTGGAGGCGTTGGGTGCTTTGATCAGAAATGAATTTGGAAAAGCGATAGAACTGTTTGTTCATTCAGACGGATGCCGGGATTTTTCCTGTAAAATATGTGCCAAACAAAATTGTATGGTACGGCAGCATGCTTTTGAAAAAAGAATTACCTGGACAATGGAAAATATTTCCAAAGACTCAAAACATGATATTAATACATAAAGCAGAACGGTGAAAACAAAAAAATATCCCTTCATAGAAATGAAGGGACTCCAAAATTCAAAAACTGATTATCCATTAAGATCTTTATTCAAGTTTTAATAACAAAAAAGTTATTAATAGTCTTTGATCAAAGTTTTAAAATATGATTCATCTGTAAGTGGCGCATGGAATTCTCAGGTAGAATATGGTATTTTGGGGTGTTATAAAATATAGGTTAGCAACGTTTAGCCGAATAAAAACGATGTTCCTTTTAAAATATTTTATTTAGACAAAAAATAGAGTAAAAGTGCTTGTATATAGTAAAAAGCACAGAAAATTTTCGAAGATGTTCTATAAGAAAAAACGAAGAATTTCTATTTAAAAAGTAAAGCGACTCCAAACGCTGCTGCTGCCGCCAGTGCGCCAATAAGCATCACCTTTAAAGCGCCGGATAAGACCGGAACGCCGGTAATCTTACTTTTAAAATATCCAAAGACAAATAAGCAAATGAGTGTTGCAACAATTGAAAACTTTAATGCTTCCCTGGAATTTTCAATAAAAAAATAAGGACTTAACGGAATAATTCCTCCTACAGCATAAGACAATCCAATATTTAAAGCGCTTTTCTTTGCTCTTTGCGGATCAGGCGTTTCAAGTCCCAATTCAAACTTCATCATGAAATCTACCCATTGTTTTTTATCTGTAGCGATTTCCTCGGTGGCTTTTAATTGTACTTCTTTACTCAATCCAAGATTTTCAAAAAAATCCTGCACTTCTTTTTTCTCCATCTCAGGGATCCGCTCTACTTCAGCATATTCTCTTTTTAATTCACTGTTATAATGATCCTGTTCCGTTTTGCCGGCAAGATATCCGCCCAAACCCATAGCAATACTTCCCGCAACAATCTCTGCTATACCGGCTATTACTACGATAGAGCTGTTTGCAACTGCGCCGGTAAGTCCGGCGGCTAATGCAAACGGAACCGTAAGTCCATCACTCATGCCGATTACAACATCGCGCAAAAAATCAGAACTTTCCAAATGTTTTTCTTCGTGTTCGTGGTGATGCATCTTGAGATTCCGTTATTAATTACATTTTATTTAAATTATTGACCCGGCATTTCCAATTTTCAGATTATTTTTTATAACTAATTCTATAAACAACTCCATTATAATCATCACTTACTAGCATTGAACCATCCTTTAAAAACTGTACATCTACCGGCCGCCCGTTTACTTCTCTGTCACTTTGTAACCAGCCATCAGCAAAAACTTCAGGTGTTCCCAGCTTGCCGTTAGCATCCCGCTTTATGACCGCTATCCTATACCCGATCGGGATCGTTCTGTTCCAGCTTCCATGTTCGGCTATAAAAATAGCATTTTTATATTCCGGCGGGAACATATTTCCGGTATTAAACCTCATGCCAAGCGAGGCTACGTGGGCACCTAATAATTTTACAGGTGGCGTATAATTATTGCAATTTTTCCCTTTGCCAAATTCGGGGTCTGGAATATTTCCCTGGTGGCAATAGGGAAAACCAAAGTTCATTCCCGGTTGTTTAGCAGTATTTAGTTCATCGCTGGGAATATCATCACCGAGATTATCGCGCCCGTTATCGGTAAAATATATTTGTGTGGAAGAAGGATCCCAATCAAAACCAACAGAATTTCTGATGCCGCTTGCATAAATTTCAAAACCGGTACCATCAGGGTTTATGCGGGTTATCGTTCCATATATAGTTTTTGATGGCACACAAACATTACATGGCGCGCCAACTGCAACGTATAATTTCCCATCCGGGCCAAAAGCAATATATCTTAAGCCGTGATGCGCATCCGAAGGATATTTATCATAAACGGTTGTGGGTTTTGGAGGATTATCGAGGTGAGATTCGATGTTGTCCATTTTATAAATGGTAGAACTGGCACCAATGTATAAACTTCCGTCTTTAAAAGCAACGCCATTTGGAGAATTAAGCCCATCTGCTAGTTGATAAACTTTATCTGCCACACCATCATTATTTTTATCCGGAATTGCAAACACTTTATCATTTCGTGTTCCAACAAAAACGGTTCCATCCGGAGAGACGCAAAGGCTTCTGGCATTGGCTGCTTCTGCATAAACTTCGATTTTAAAACCAGCCGGTAATTTTATCTTATCCAGTTTATATTTTTTAAAAAGCGCTTCATTTCCTTGTTTGCTGATACTGTCTTTTGAAACATTTTCCGAAGTGGTTGTTTCATTTTTTCCGCTTTTACAACTGTCCAATAATAACGTACAAATGGATAAAATAAAAAGAAAACATGCTTTTTTCATCTGAAACTTTAGAATGCTCATAATAAAATTTTTATTGGATTGAAATGTCGAATGAAATGCAACCCCATTAATCCAAATTACAACACTTTAATCGCCAGTCACATTATAACAGCAGTCAAATTTCGTGAATTCGATTTGGTATAACTATATTTGAAAAAAAAAATTTAGAACAAATGTTTTTTTTAAAAACCAGCTTTCCTGACAATTATCCATTAATAAATGCAAATTCTTTCGCGTTTTAAATTAATAAAGAGCTTTGCATTTGATATGGATGGCGTTCTTACTGATGGAAATATTATCGTGGACAGCAATGATCACTGGTTGCGACAAATGAATATCCGTGATGGTTATGCTCTGCAACTTGCCGCCAAATCAGGTTTTAATGTAATGGTAATTTCCGGAAGCAATTCTTCTTTTGTGCATCACCGTTTGAACAAACTCGGTATAAAGGATGTGTTTATGAATGTAAAAAACAAAGAAGATTTTTTACAGGAATTTGCCGCTGAAAGGAAAATGGATTTAAATGAAATCCTTTACATGGGCGATGATATTCCGGATTATTTTTGCATGAAAATCGCTGGCATCGCTGCATGTCCTGCGGATGCAGCGTTTGAAATTAAACAGGTTGCGTCATATATTTCTGCATTTGCCGGCGGCCACGGCTGTGTAAGAGATGTGATCGAAAAAGTTTTAAAACTGAATAATAAATGGACGCTAAATAATAACATCCCATCAACCTGATCTGCTCATTCTATTATTCTCCGTATGAAGATTCTTGTAGCATTTTTCAAACTGATCCGCTGGCCAAATCTTCTCTTTATTGTGCTTACACAAATGCTTTTCAGGTATTTTATTTTGCCGTTCGTTTATCTCGCCGGCCATCCCGGTTATGAAAGCATCAAACTTTCCGAAGGATTATTTTATTTGTTGGTAATTGCCTCCGTCTGCATTGCAGGCGCCGGGTATATCATCAATGACTATTTTGATGTAAATATTGACCTGGTAAATAAATCCTCCAAAGTTATTATTGGAAAATATATAAAGCGAAGAACGGCAATTTTACTTCACGCGCTGCTTTCGTTTGCAGGATTGGTTTTGAGTATTTATATCGGTTATAAAATCCACAACCTTCTGATTCCTTTTTTCAATTTTCTCGCTATTGTGATTTTATGGTTCTATTCAAGTACTTTTAAAAAGAAAATTCTCATTGGCAACATTCTCATTTCGTTGTTGACCGCATGGGTCATCTTTGTTCTGACTTTATCGGAGTATCGTTTTAGAATTTCCCCTCACGATATTGTATGGCAAAGGCTTTTAAAAGTTTCCTTTATTTATGCAGGTTTTGCGTTTATCATTTCATTGATCCGTGAAGTGATAAAAGATATGGAAGATATGGAAGGCGATATAAAATATGGTTGTAAAACCATGCCCATCGTGTGGGGATTGCCGGTTTCCAAAGTTTTTACAGCCGTATGGATTGTAGTTTTGGTAGGAGTTTTGGTTGCAATTCAAATTTATGTGGTACAATTTGGTTGGTGGCTTTCAGCATTATATTCTTTGATTGCGATCATCATTCCACTCCTTTGGGTATTGCGCAAATTGTATGAAGCAACTACTTCTGTGCAGTTTCATAAGTTGAGTTCCGCAGTAAAACTGATCATGCTTGCCGGTATTCTTTCCATGATCTTCTTTTAATTTTTTTAATGAAAAATGAAAAAATAATTTTGGCTTCCGGCTCACCTCGCCGCAAACAACTATTGGAACTTGCAGAAATTCCTTTTGATATAATTGTTGCAGAAACGGATGAGGCGTATCCTTTGGAACTTTCTTCTGAAAAAATAGCGATTCATATTGCCGAAAATAAAGCTGCTGCAGTGCAACATAAATTACAAGCGCACAGTAACGATGATGGACAAACAATTATTGCGGCAGATACAGTAGTTGTTTTAGCAAATAAAATTATCGGGAAGCCAAAAACCCGTCAGGATGCCATTGCGATTCTTAGAAATATAAGTGGAAAAATCCACAAAGTAATTACAGGCGTTTGTATTTTAACTGATGAAAATAAATTGCTTTTTTCAGAAGAAACGGAAGTAGAATTTTACCCGCTTTCTGATTCGCAAATTGAATATTATGTCGATCATTTTAAACCGTATGACAAGGCCGGCGCTTACGCCATCCAGGAGTGGATTGGCGCTATTGGTATCAAAGCGATAAAAGGTGATTTTTATAACGTAATGGGACTGCCGATAAGCAGACTGGTAAAAGAATTAAATCTGCATGAGCAAACGAAGAAATAAAGAAGATTTTGATTTTATTTTTTCTAAATAAAGAATAACATCGTAATGATTCTCTTTCTATTCATAAAGAGAACTGTCTTTATTTTCATATCCTTCATCGATCAACAAATTCTTGCCATTTGCAGCCCTCGTAGAAAGAATATCACAACGATTATTGAATTCATTATTGGCATGTCCTTTCACCCATTTGAAATGGATCTTATGGTTCCTCGACAGATGATAATAACGCAGCCACAAATCCTTGTTTTTTATGCCGCCTTTAAAATTGGTTCTGATCCATTTATTAAGCCAGCCTTCCATTACCGCCTTTACCACATAGCTGCTGTCTGAATAAATAATAATATCGAGATCCGTCTTCTTTAAGGCTTCCAGTGCAGTAATTACCGCCATTAGTTCCATCCGGTTGTTCGTAGTACGGCGATAGCCCTGTGATAATTCTTTACTGATATTTCCCCAAAATAAAATGGAACCATACCCACCAGGACCGGGGTTTCCGCGGGATGAGCCGTCTGTATAAATGATGATTGAATTTTGTGACACTTGCTTTAACAGGATGTGATGAATTATCAGCGAATATAAACGTCCTCAATAAAGAAAAATTCCACCGGTTTATTTTTAAGAACAGTAATAGAAAGTACATCAAACTGTATCAACTTCCATCCCGGATTTAATAAAAGAAATTCTTCCGCTGCATGAATGAGATTTTCTATTTTCTTTTTTGACACATCATTTTCAGGATAGCCGAATTTTTGTGTTCTGCGTGTTTTTACTTCAACAAAATGTAAGGTGTTATTTAAAGCTGCGATTATGTCTACCTCCCAATGACCATGCCGCCAATTTTCATGGAGAATGGAAAATCCTTTTTTTAAAAGGTATTCTTTGGCCATATTTTCTCCCAGCAATCCTGTATTGAGGTGATGTGCCATGCATGAAAATGAGATGAAGAATATTATTTTTCAACTGGGACAAGTGTTGTTGACTTTTTGGTCATCAAGTAATAACTGCCAAATAAAATTGCAGAGAATACAAAAGTAGATGCAACGCTCCATGGATAAAATGGCAACCCATCCCCATAGCACATCATTAATCCGGCAAAAGTTTTTGGTCTGCCCAAACCCGCTAATGGTGAAGAACTGACCCACACAAAAAAGTTAGAAGCCAGGAAATATGCCGTTGGCGCTGCAATAGAAGCAAAGGCAATCTTTTTTACATTCAGATTTTTGACAAAGAATCCAAAAACGGTCAGACCACCAAATAGTATATAGTTCAATACCTGGCCTTCATAAAAACCATACATGGTTCCTACGCCATTAATATATAATAATTGATACAAACAGTCAGAAACAAACATCGCTAAAAGCGGCAGCAGGAAAGCAAACTTTTTATCTTTAATAACAGCGCCCCCAAAAATAGCCATTGCAATCTGCGGAGCAAAACCATAAGGGCGTCCTGGCATGATCCTGTATAAAGAGGCAATTACAATTAATAAAATAAAACTGCCGGCAAGTTGTTTCGTAATTTTCATCGTTTGTGAATTTTTATTTCAGCAAAAATAAGAAATTAAAGTTCCGAGGCAGGGGAAAATTTAGCCACGCATCTCTAAAAAACAGCCGGTTTTTTCTCAAAAAGCAATTCACCTAACTTTGCAAACTATGATTACAATACTTGCGATAGAATCTTCGTGCGACGAAACAGCTGCATCGGTTTGCAGGGATAAAATGATTTTGAGTAACGTGATTTCCAGTCAGAAAATTCATGAAAAATATGGAGGCGTGGTGCCCGAACTTGCTTCCCGGGCGCATTTGCAGGCGATTGTACCGGTAGTGGAACAAGCTCTGAAAATTGCTAAAGTGGAATTAAAGGATATTGATGCTTTTGCATTTACACAGTCTCCCGGATTGATTGGAGCCTTGCTGGTTGGTACAGAATTTACCAAATCACTTGCTTTAGCTTTTAATAAGCCCCTTATTGCAGTACATCACATGCAGGCTCATGTTTTGGCGAACCTGATACAACCGGTAAATACCGATAGTACAATTCCTTCGTTTCCTTTTTTATGCCTCACGGTAAGCGGAGGGCATACACAAATTGTTTTATGCGAATCGCCGCTAAACCAAAAAGTGATCGGCCAAACGCTGGACGATGCTGCTGGCGAAGCATTCGATAAATCTGCAAAAATTTTGGGATTTCCTTATCCCGGCGGCCCGTTAATTGACAAATGTGCGAAGGAAGGAGATTCGCACAAATATCAATTTCCAAAACCAAAGATTGATGATTTGAACTTTAGTTTTAGTGGATTAAAAACGGCTTTTTTGTATTTTATTCGCGACGAGAAAATGAAGAACGAAAACTTTGTGGAAGAAAACCTTGCTGACATTTGCGCTTCTATTCAATCGAGGATTGTTTCTATCTTATTGGATAAATTAAAAAAAGCAGCGTACCAAACAGGGATAAAAGAATTATGCATTGCCGGCGGAGTGAGTGCCAACAGCGGCTTGCGGGCCGCTTTTGAAAAAATGGGAAAAGAGGAAGGGTGGAACACATACATTCCAAAATTTGAATATTGTACAGATAATGCTGCCATGATTGCAATCACCGCTTATTATAAATACATGAACAGCGAGTTTGAAAATTTATCTGTAGTACCATCCGCGAGAACGGCTTAAAATGAAATAGGATTTTAAACTATTTCTTTGTTTGCTGCTTCAATAATTTAATAATCAATAAAACAACGTTCAATATTCAATAATTAAAAATTAGGTGAGCAACAATTATTTCCAGTTCAAACAATTCAAAGTAAACCAGGGCAAAAGCAGCATGAAAGTGTGCACAGATTCATGTTTGTTTGGAGCCTATGTTGCCGATAAAATTGAAAGCCAATTTATTCAACCAACGAGGATTTTGGATATTGGCTCCGGAACAGGATTATTAAGCTTAATGGTTGCACAAAAAACGGATGCAATAATCGATACAGTAGAAATTGATGAAAATTCTTATCATCAAACAAAAGAAAATGTGGATGAAAGCCGATGGCACCGGCGATTGCAACCTTTTCATACAGATATAAAAAGTCTCACAGTTCCGTATAAATATGATCTCATCATTTCCAATCCACCCTTTTTTGAAAACGATTTAAAGTCATCACATAAAAACAAAAACGTTGCTAAACATCATGACAGTCTTACTTTTCAGGAATTAGTCGAATCCATCAAAAATAATTTGGAACGCAATGGCACTTTCTTGGTACTTCTTCCATTTCATAGAACCGGATATTTTAAAAAAATTGCTGCTGTCAATAATTTTTACTTAAAGGAAGAAATGTTGATAAAGCAAACTCCAAAACATGATTATTTCCGTGGAATTCTCTTCTTTGCAACCAAACCACAATCCGTTATTTCTAAAGAATTAATTATAAAAGATGAAGCAGGAAAGTATACAAGCGACTTTAATTTTTTCTTGAAAGATTATTATTTATAAATGATTGACGCCTTCAGTAAACAAACAAATAATCACAATTCCTGATTCCTTTGCGGCAAAATTTTTACACAAAAAAGGACACTAAAAAGTGTCCTCAAGATTTTTTATAAAAAGTAATTTTATTTCACTTCTACTGTACTTTCTAAATCATCATCAACCAATATCCGTCCGCAGTTTTCACAAACAATAATCTTCTTCCTTTGTTTGATTTCGCTTTGTTTCTGAGGAGGAATCGCATTGAAACAACCACCACATGAATCTCTTTCAACAGGAACTACTGCTAGACCATTGCGATAATTATTACGGATTCTGTCGTAGCTGGTTAATAACCTTGGATCAACAGCACTTCTTGCAGCTTCCTCAAGTTTTCTATAATGTTTTTCTTCTTTATCAGTTTCTTCAATGATCTTTTCCAATTCACTTTTCTTCCCTTTCAGATTTCCTTCTTTTACAGAAACAGCTTTTTTCGCAAGTTCCAGTTGTTTTGCTTTTTCTGCAAGGTCTTCGGTGGCGTCTTTAATATGTTTTTCTGCAAGTTTTACTTCCAGCGTTTGCATTTCCATTTCTTTATTGATGGCTTCAAACTCACGGTTGTTCTTTACATTATCACTTTGTTTTTCATATTTTTTTATCAGCTCCTGTGATTCTTTAATGGCTGCTTTTTTTTCTTCGATAAATTGCTGAATACCGTTCATTTCTTCTTCAATTCGGTTCTGACGCGCATTTAAGCCAGCGATTTCATCTTCTAAATCACTCACTTCAATAGGTAATTCCCCTTTTAAAATTTGAATTCCGTCTAATTTGCTGTCAACTTTCTGAAGATTAATAAGCGATGTTAATTTTTCTTCTACAGAATAATCTTTTACCTGTGCCATATTTTATTTGATGATTTTTAAAATTTTACCGGCTAATTTATACGTTCCTTTAAATAAAATATTTTACCGGATTCGTATTTATTTCGGTTTTTAGGACGGCAAAGTTACTAAATTCTGCCTGTAAAAATTCAGTTAATAATTCTACGGTAAACTGCTCACTTTCATAATGACCGATATCTGTTAAAAAAATACGACCGTCAGCGTCAAAAAATTCATGATATTTTATATCGGAAGTGATGTAAACCTGCGCTCCGGCTGCGAT
This sequence comes from Ginsengibacter sp., assembly GCA_051959325.1. Lineage (GTDB taxonomy): Bacteria > Bacteroidota > Bacteroidia > Chitinophagales > Chitinophagaceae > Ginsengibacter. The sequence goes on from JBQCFI010000115.1 coordinate 12,938, forward strand.
AGCATTGGGCAAAAGAAAAATTCCTGCTCGCCCACATACCGCAATTTTATCAACCTGTTTCTCCAGAAAAGACGTGTGTTTTATCACTGAAAGTTTGAATTCTTCTTTTAAAATCTGTAACAATTCCTTCTCCGATACAGGATTTGCCAATCTCCCGATCAATCCGCTCCCCACATTTTCCTGCACATTTTCCAACGCATGAATGTAATAAGCCACTTCCTCGTAAGGATGTGATTCTTTTAAAGATGTCAGGATTTTTCTCTGTAGAAATGATGGATATATAACTTCAATTCTTACTTCCGCTTCCTCGTGTCGCGTGCCAATCTCTCCAACAAAAGGATCGCTTCCTTCCCCAGCCTTAAAAGTACCGGAACCTTCCACATTAAAACTGCATTCACCATATTTACCGATTGATCCCGCTCCTGCTTTGAATAAAGCCATCCGCACTTCTTCTGCATTTTTTACCGGAGAAAAAGTTACCAATTTTTGCAAGGCTGCTTCTTTCGGTAAAAGCGTTTTACAACCCTGAAGCCCAATTTTTTCTGCAATTTTTTTATTCACTCCTTCAACAAGATTATCCAGGTTTGTATGAATCGCATAAATCGCAATATCATTTTTTATTGCAGCAATCACGGTACGTTCCACGTAATTCTTTCCATTTAGTTTTTTTATTCCCCGAAAAATAACCGGATGATGTGCGACAATCAAATTGCAATTTCTTCTCACTGCTTCGTGCACCACAGACTCTGTTACATCAAGTGAAGTAATAATGCCTGTGCATTCTGTTTCACTGTTGCCTACAATTAAACCAGCGTTATCATAACTTTCCTGCAAACTGAGAGGTGCAATCCGTTCAAGAAACTGAATGATGTCTGTTATTTTCATTGTTTTTATTGTAAAGATACTGTTCACGCTAACAGCAAGAATCAACTACGTTTGCATAGCATTTAACATCTTCATGCAATTTTTGTGAAATTAAAACATTATGTTTATACAGATCAGGGATTGAAAGCCGGGTACAGAATGTCGATGCATCTTCTAAAAAAACAGAGACTTGTATAAAATCATAAAACTAAAATTACAAGCCTTTTTTACTGTAACTTTGCTCACTTATTTATCTAAACGCTTCCGTTTTCTGAATTACGTATAAAAATGAAGTTAGATCTTTTAGCCTTTGGTGTTCATCCTGATGATATAGAATTAAGCTGCGCGGGAACCTTGTTAGTCGAAAAAAATCGTGGTAAAAAAATAGGAATTATAGACCTGACCCGGGGCGAATTGGGAACGCGTGGCACTGCCGAAACAAGAGAAGAAGAAGCAGAAAATTCTGCAAAAATTCTTGGAACAGATGTAAGAGAAAACCTGGATATGGCAGACGCATTTTTTAAAAACGACGAGGAAAATCAACGGAAAATAATTACGGTCCTTCGCAAATACCAGCCCGAAATTATTTTGTGCAATGCGCCGGATGATCGTCATCCGGATCATGGACGTTCAGCAAAATTAGTGGCTGACGCCGCTTTCCTTTCAGGATTGAGAAAAATTGAAACATTTGATGGAACTGAAAAACAAGAAGTATGGAAGCCGAAATATGTATTCAATTATATCCAGGACATGTATTTTGAACCAACGTTTGTAATAGATATTTCAGATGTAATTGATATAAAAACAGAAGCGATAAAAGCATTTAAAACACAGTTTTTTTCAGGAGGACCAAATGATAAGGAACCTCAAACTTATATTTCAACACCTGAATTTTTAGAAAGTGTGATCAACCGTTCAAAAATGTTTGGAAAAATGATCGGTGTAAAGCATGCAGAAGGTTTTATTTCAAAAAAGATGATCGGAATAAATTCTTTTGATGCATTGATTCAAAATGTTACCTGAATCGGTCCTTGAAAATTATGGCAAAAAAATTGCATAAGTAACCGACAAAAATAAACTATATAATAGAACATAAAACAACAATCCAATAATGTCGACACCCAAATTCCTGCAAGGCAAAGATGATTTTCACCTGGTTTTGAAAAACCGCGTGACGCAATACTTTACCGAGCACAACCGCCCAATGACTGGTAATTTCGCTCTACTTTTCAAAGCTGCACTTTTCAGTATTTTATATCTGGCCATCTATGTACACCTGGTTTTTTTCACCCCTGGAGTGTGGATTGCGATTCCTGAATGTATTTTTTTCGGATTGTTAACAGCAGCTATCGGTTTTAATGTAATGCACGATGGGGCTCATGGAAGTTTCAGTAAATACAAATTTGTAAATAAAGTTGCCGGCGCATCCTTAAATTTTCTCGGTGGCAGTGCGATCATGTGGAACATCAAACACAATATTATTCATCATACGTTTACCAACATCGATGGTGTGGATGATGATATTGAAGCACGCCCCTGGCTTAGATTTGCGACTACACAAAAGAAAATGAAATTACATCGTTTTCAACAATATTATTTCTGGTTTTTGTATGCACTTTTACATTTGGTATGGATTTTTATCTCCGATTATCAAAAATATTTCAAACGGAAAATTGGCGTTGTGCCTATCAGGAAAATGACTGTTTATGAACACTTTTCCTTCTGGGCAGCAAAAGCCATCTACGCTTTCATGTTTGTGGTTTTACCAATCATGTTAATAGGATTTGCAGATTGGATCGTGGGGTTTTTAATTATAACAATGGTTACCGGCCTTGCCATCAGTATTGTATTTCAACTGGCTCATACAGTAGAAGATGCTGATTTTCCTATGCCAACAGAAGTTAGTGGCAAAATAGAGAATGAATGGGCAATTCATCAAATTCATACTACGGCAAATTTTGCTACAAAGAGTAAAACGATTTCATGGTTGTTAGGTGGCTTAAATTTTCAGATCGAGCATCATTTATTTCCAAGAATCTCTCATGTTCACTATCCTGAAATCAGTAAAATCATAAAGAAAACCTGTGGTGAATATGGCGTGAATTATATCGAATTCCCAAAAATGCGGCAGGCAATTTTATCACATATCCACTATTTAAAAAGGCTTGGACAACTGGCATAAAACATTTTAAAATTGAAATCCTCAAATGAAAAAAGTTTGAGGATTTTTTTTATAATTAACAAAAACATTTAAAAATTATTAAAATTCAAAAAAAATTTGGCACTGTTTTGAATGAATAATAAAACAATACTTTATGAAAAATACTTCTTTCTTTCAAAATACTTTTTAACTTTGTCGCTATGAATATTCATTTTCAAGATTTGATTCCTGAAGACTTTGACGACAATTCCAGAGTTTGGATTTACCAATGCAACCGGATTTTTACCATGAAAGAAGCTCTTCAACTGGAAGAGACACTCGAGAACTTCACAAAAGAGTGGAACAGCCACGGAAGTCCCGTAAAGGGCTTTGCTAATTTATTTTTTGGCCAGTTCATCATCATTATGGCGGATGAAACCCATGTAAAAGTAGGCGGATGCAGTACGGATTCAACTTTAAGATTCATTAAAAATATCGAACAGGATTATAACGTGGAACTGCTGGACAGGCAAACCCTTGCTTTCATTATAAAAGAAAAGGTGCAATTATTACCGCTGTCAGAAGTGAATTATTATATTCAGAATGAACTGATCACTCCGGATACTTTGTATTTCAATAATACCATTCTTACGAAAAAAGAATTATTAAAGAACTGGATTATCCCCGTGAAAGAAAGCTGGCTTGCCTCAAGAATTCCTTCAAGCAACCTTCCTTCGTAAATCATAAAATTGTTTTACTAATATACGTATCATAAATATTGCTGAATTTAAATCAGCAATATTTATTGCTTCACTGCATCTTTCATATCCGCCCAACCCCATTTATTTTTAATTACCGGGCCATGCATTAAATATAACTCAGGATTGGTTCTGGCAGCAGTCTTAAAGGCTGTAGCATCCAGGTTGAAAACCGGCACGTTAAAATTGTTTCGTTTGTTGAAAAAGTCATTTGCATCCTTCATCTCTGTAGTAACTATATACATCAGCCGGTTATTCTTTTTTGCATAATTATAGATTTGTGTAAAATCGTCCAGCCAATAATCAGTGTTTGAAACATTTTTTATGAAAAACAAATAATACGTGGCGTCTAAACTCAAAACCGCTTCTGTCGTATCGTTGCCCGAAAGAGTATTGAGTGAAAAATCTTTGATCGCCGGCTCGTTATTTTTACCTTTCTCTATTAAAATGTCCTGGCGGCTCACAAAACTCCAGGTTGAATCGGGCAAGTCTTTCACTGTAAATGTTTCCTTTTTTCCGTCTTTCTGGTATACGAAACGATATTCCATTTTATCAGGAACCGCATCAGCAGGCATCTTTCGCAGTTGCAAAATGTTTCCTCCTTTTTTAAACGGAAGGCAATCAACCGTTGGCAAATGACGCATCACATACCATTGATAAAATAAAACCAAGGCAATTGAAACAATGAGGAGCAAAACGTTTATCGCCGGCGTAAAAACAGGAGTAATATATTTTCTGCCAACAAAAAGAATTAAGATCAGTACAAATAAAATGAGGTCTTTGATAAATGACTGCATAGAAGTTAAAGGAACACAATCGCCAAAGCAGCCACAGGTAGCTATTTTACCGGAAAGTGCAGCATACCCGGTTAAAAATCCGAAGAAAATGATGAGCAATAAAATCAGCCATGTAAAAAAGTTTTTCCAGGTTCCCA
>JBQCFI010000116.1:0-10552 GCA_051959325.1 Ginsengibacter sp.
ATGCGAAATCTGCCGGCCGGCAGAGTTATTCAGATCGCCTCTCTTTTTGCCGAAGCAGGATTGACTAATTTAGAGATTACTCTGAATTCACCCGGTGCACCTGAATTGATAAGCGAGCTGGCAAAGCTTTTTAAAGATAAGATCAATATTGGAGCGGGAACGGTTTGCTCTCTTGCAGAATTAGACACCGCTTTATCAGCTGGAGCCGCTTTTATTGTTACCCCTGTAGTAAATGAAGAAATAATTCAGAAATGTGTTTCTATGGCAATTCCGGTTTTTCCCGGAGCATATACCCCTACAGAAATTTACCGGGCGCATGTGCTGGGTGCAGCGATGGTAAAAGTTTTTCCGGCTTCTGCCCTTGGGCCGGCGTATATCAGGGAATTGTCAGGGCCGTTTCCTCATTTTAAACTATTACCGACAGGTGGCATATCACTTGAAAACATGGATGATTATATAAAAGCCGGCGCAAAAGGGCTCGGTATCGGAAGCCACTTGTTCCCGGCAGAACTCATTCAACAGGAAAGGTGGTACGATCTGCGGCAAATATTTGCAAAGGTGAAAGCGTATTATAGTAGATAATTGTCTCGCTATACACATAAAGTTCAGAAGTGGTATTATAGCATCAGGATTTGTTCGTATTGTATTATGCGTCATTTTTTCAGTTGCCTAATTTCGTTCATTAAGATATGAGAAAGCATTTACATGGTTTGGTGGCTGCTCCGTTTACGCCAATGGATTTGTCAGGCAATTTAAATTTGTCTTTAATACCGGATTATTATTTATTCCTCAAGCACAATGGCGTCAGGGGCGCCTTTATTTGCGGTACAACCGGAGAGGGAGTCTCATTAACTTTAGCTGAAAAGAAAGCCGTTTGTAACGCATGGTGTAGTGCAACTACTGATGATAAGGACTTTAAGGTGATCTTATTCGTCGGCGGAACTTGTATTGCAGATTGTAAGGAACTTGCCCTATATGCACGTCAAAAAGGGCTGTTTGCAGTTTCATTTGCTCCGCCTTTTTATTTCAAGCCAAAAGATATTGATATACTTACCAGTTGCTGTAAAGAGATTGCACAGGCGGTGCCTGAAATGCCATTTTATTTTTATCATATTCCTGATTTGACAGGAGTTGATTTTCCTATGATCGATCTTTTGAAAAATGTTGACGGAAAGATTTCCAATTTTGCCGGTATAAAATATACTGCAGGTAATTTGATGGATTATCTTTCCTGTCTGCATTTTCCGGATGGAAAGTATGATATGCTTTGGGGCAGGGATGAAAATCTGTTGTCTGCATTAGTTCTGGGTTGTAAAGGAGCTGTTGGGAGTACCTATAACTATGCTACACCCCTCTACCTTGGAATCATAAATGCTTTTACAGCTACCGATTTGGATGAGGCCAGAAGGCTGCAGCAGCAGCAGTCAGTTGATATGATCTCATTGTTGTCAAAATATACCGGTATTGCTACAGGTAAATCCTATATGAAATTGATAGGTTTGGATTGTGGCGCGTTTCGGTTACCGGTAAAAAATATGACTGACAAAGAATTTGAATTATTTAAAGAAGATGCAGCCAAAATAAACTTTCAGGATTTTTGTTCTGTAATGAAAAGTTTCACCTATAAGGAATAACGCACATTTGTTTAATTATTCTCATATGGAAATCAAGACCAATTCAAATTACAAATGGGTTCTCGTGGGGCTGCTTTGGGTAGTGGCATTGCTCAATTACATGGACAGGCAAATGCTTTCAACGATGCGTCCTGCAATGGAAGCCGATATTTCAGAATTACAATCGGCAACTAATTTTGGTTACCTGATGGGGATTTTTCTTTGGGTTTATGGCTTTATGAGCCCGGTATCCGGAATTATCGCTGATAAACTGAATCGCAAATGGCTCATTGTAGCAAGCTTATTCGTGTGGTCGGGAGTAACGTATTGTATGGGCCTTGCGGATAATTATCACCAGGTTTATTGGCTGAGGGCTATCATGGGAATAAGTGAAGCTTTGTACATTCCTGCAGGTTTATCACTGATCGCCGACTTTCACGATGATACAACAAGGTCTCTTGCAATCGGCATTCACATGACGGGGATTTATATTGGCCAGGCATTAGGTGGTTTTGGTGCAACAATTTCTGCGGCGTCGTCATGGCATACTACCTTTCACTTTTTTGGTATAGCCGGAATGATGTATGCCATCATTCTAATGTTTTTTTTAAAAGAGAAAAAAAACAGGACAGAAGAGATCTTGAAATCAGGTAAGACGCAAAGCAAATCCCTCGTAAAAGGACTTGCGTTGTTATTTTCGAATCTTTTCTTTTGGGTCATTCTTTTTTATTTTGCTATTCCAAGCCTGCCGGGCTGGGCTACTAAAAACTGGCTGCCTACTCTTTTTGCCGGAAGCCTTGGTATCCCGATGGCTGAAGCGGGGCCGATTTCTACTATGACTATTGCCGCTTCTTCTTTTTTAGGGGTGATTGTTGGAGGCATTTTATCAGACCGGTGGGTCTTGAAAAATATAAGGGGAAGAATATACACCAGCGCTATTGGATTGGCATTAACGATACCATCATTACTGCTGATTGGTTTTGGTCATTCATTGTTTGCTGTGGTTACTGCAGGAGTATGCTTTGGTATTGGCTGGGGTATGTACGACGCGAATAATATGCCTATTCTCTGCCAGTTTGTGTCTACAAGATACAGGGCCACTGCTTATGGAATTATGAATATGACAGGTGTTTTTGCAGGTGCTTTTATAACAGACCTGTTGGGTAAGTATACAGATGCCGGCCATCTTGGGAATGGATTTGCGATGTTGGCGCTGGTAGTTTTAGCAGCTTTGATCCTGCAGCTTTCTTTTCTACGTCCGAAAGCAGCGCAGTATATTTAATTAAAATTGTTATAAACGGTTTACTCATGCATTGGACACAGATCAATGATCCCTTTAATAATATCTGGCTATCCATACTAGCTGCTCTTGTTCCCATATTATTTATTTTTTGGGCATTACTAATAAAAAAAATGAAGGGATATGCAGCCAGTATCATTGCTACCGGTATTGCCTTGCTGATAGCTACCGCTATTTACAGAATGCCGGTAACTTTAGGGGTTCTCTCAACTTCCAGTGGCATTGTTTATGGATTATTTCCGATTTGCTGGCTTATAATAACGGCACTCTTTCTATTTAATATCACCGTTGAAAGCGGGCAGTTTGAAGTGATCAAACATTTTATGGCATCTGTCACTTCGGACAGAAGATTGCAGGCATTATTGATAGCATTTTCATTTGGCGCTTTTTTGGAAGGTACGGCAGGCTTTGGAGCTCCCGTGGCTATAACAGCTGCAATGCTTGTCGGATTGGGGTTTAACCCTCTTTATGCAGCCGGAATTTGTCTCATTGCCAACACGGCCCCTGTTGCCTTTGGATCAATAGGAATACCTGTTGTGGTGGCATCGAAGGTTTCTTCAATTCCTGAGATGGTAATATCGCAAATGGTAGGCCGCACGCTTCCTTTTTTATCAGCGCTGCTCCCGTTTTATTTGGTGATCATCATGTGTGGATGGAGGAAAGCACGGGAGGTGCTACCCGCAATTTTGGTATCAGGAATTTCTTTTGCAGTAATACAATGGAGTTGCTCCAATTTTATGGGACCTGCCTTGCCTGATATTCTTGCCGGGATCGGTTCTATCATAAGCCTGATCATTTTCTTAAGATTCTGGAATCCAAAGAAGATATGGAGATTTCCTGATGAGGATTTTGGAATATATAAGATGGATGAGTTCAGCCGCGGGCAAATTATAAAGGCGTGCTCTCCCTTTATATTTCTTACGATCATGATTGTGGCGTGGGGTATAAAACCCGTCAAACAGCTTCTCGATTCGGTTGGAGAAATGCAATTTTTATTTCCCGGAGTTCATAATACGATTACTGATGTGAATGGCAAACTGATTCCCCACATTTTTCATTTTAATTATTTATCAGCTGCCGGTACCGCAATAATCATTTCATGCATGATCTCGATCCCTGTCCTGGGCCTTAGCTACAGGCAAGGATTCCGGATATTTATTTCGACCATTAAAAGTCTACGGTATCCCATTATTACCATAGGTTGCATATTAGGCTTTGCTTCATTGTTGAATGATTCCGGAATGATCTCCACATTGGCAAAAGGTTTGGCAGGTACCGGCCGTCTGTTTCCTTTTTTTGCCCCGGTATTAGGATGGCTGGGCGTTTTTATAACTGGTTCGGATACCTCATCAAATGCCTTATTCGGAAATTTACAAGCAGTAACTGCCAGATCGCTCGGCGTTAACCCTGTAGTGACGGTAGCAGCGAATGCTTCCGGAGGAGTAATGGGTAAAATGATCTCTCCTTCATCAATTGCAGTGGCGGCAGCTGCGGGAAACCTGGTAGGCAAAGAATCGGAATTGTTCAGATTTACCCTAAAGCATAGTTTTATCATGCTTTTTGTTGTATGCCTTATTACTACCGCCCAATGCTATTTGTTTACATGGATGGCTCCTGAGGATACCGGCATACCTTCCGGTGCATTAGCAGCATCACCGGTTATGATCAGAGGTTGGATATTGCTTTTGATCTTTGCTGTGATCATAGCTGCATTGATGTTTATGATAAGGCAAATGAACAAGCCGAAGCCCTCACGTACCCTACCGGAAGATAGCGGATGGTCAAGCGTAAATAATTTTTGAAATAAATCCATAAAGGAATGCATATTCTTATAGCACCGAATTCTTTTAAAAATTCCCTTGATGGTACTTTGGCGGCAAACATGATCCGGAAAGGGTTGAGCATGAGCAGGTTGAATTTTACCTGCGAATGTTTTCCTATTGGTGATGGAGGCGGTGGAACTGGAAACCTGCTAACGAGGAAATCGGGCGGATCTTTTGAAAAAGTGCGCGTTCAAGACCCGGCAGGCAAAGAAATAAAGGCAACTTTTGGCTTAATAGCATCAAAAAAGACTGCCATAATAGAAATGGCGGAAGCATCGGGGATACACCTGTTAAATTCAGCGGAACTCAATCCTTTGATCACAAGTTCCTATGGTACAGGTCAGCTGGTACTGGAAGCTCTTAACAGGGGAGTTGATAAAATCATCATAACCATGGGAGGCTCGGCAACCGTTGATGGCGGCACAGGAATATTAAGGGCTCTTGGGGTAAGGTTTCTGGATGCAACTGCTAGTGAATTGCCTGGATCTGTTGATTCACTGAAAGATTTAAATAGTATTGATCTGTCTGGAATGGATGAAAGGATTAAAAAATGCCAGTTGATCGTTTTATGTGATGTAGAAAATAAATTGTTGGGAAAACAGGGAGCAGCGAATGTTTTCGGTCCTCAAAAAGGAGCTACTCCCGGGCAGGTAAAAAAGCTTAATGTCGCCCTGAACCGCCTGGCCCAGGTCATTTTAAAGGAGACGATGACAGATATTTCTTCTTTGAAGCACGGCGGCACTGCCGGTGGGGCTGCTGCAGGATTACACGCTATATTAAATGCAGAAGTGGTAAATGGAATAGAGTATTTTCTAAATTTTACCGGCTTTGATTCCAGTCTTAAAAAGAGTGACCTGGTGATTACGGGGGAAGGAAGTATTGACCTTCAGACTTTAAAAGGAAAGGGGCCTTATGGTATAGCCCGCAGGGCAAAAAGAAGAGGATTACCTGTAATTGCGCTGGCAGGGAAGGTGCCTTTGGTCCAAAACCTTTGTTTGGAAAAATATTTTGATGTGTTGATGGCTATAGAAAATGAACCAATGGATTTGCCCATGTCCATACACCTTTCAGCTCAAAACCTGGCAAGGGTTAGTCAGCAGATAGGTAATTTATTAGCTTTTTACCAATCCTGATATTTATGAGTTGCTCGAAAAGAAAGTATAGTATTAGCTTTTGGCAGATTAGTATTATTATTCAAATTTTCTAAATTTTATTTTTGAGTTTTATATGAATGTCAACAAGTTGGCATCTTAAACCAGTTAATTATTTATGAAAAAGAACAAATTTGCACAGGCTTGTCTGCAAAAATACATGAACCGGCAGTTTTATGGGCTCATAAGGAATGGCGGTATTTGTTTTTTTATGGTAATAGCTGCAGCGGTTTCCTGTACTGCCCAAAAAGCCGCTCCTAAACAGGACAAGGTTATTAACATTGGTTCCGACAGACAACTGCTGGCAGATAATTTTCTCATTGACCATTTTACGGGGAAAGCGTCACTCCGGTTGCATCACCCGGTAATGAAAGAAATTGTCATGGTGAATGACCAACGGTGGGAAGGCTCCTATAGTAATTATAACAGCATATTTAAGGACGATGATATTTACCGCATGTATTACAGGGGCTGGAACAGGGGTGAGAAAGGTGAACTAACACACGATATGGTATGGTGCTATGCAGAAAGTAAAGACGGCATCCATTGGTCGAAACCGAATTTAGGATTATTTGAATTCAACGGCTCGAAGCAAAATAACATTGTTTTTGCCAGCAGGGATTTTGATACCTTCCACTTCAAGCTTACTGATAATGTTACTGTCTTTAAAGATCAGAAGCCCGGTGTTTCAGCTGATGCCTTGTATAAAGCATTGGTAGATAGGAGAGAGCCGGCGTGGGTTCTGCTGGCGTTCAAATCTCCTGATGGTATACACTGGTCTCCTTTGAGTGAAGAACCCGTTTTAACCGACGGAACCTTTGATACCCAGAATACTGCTTTTTGGGATAGCACAATCCATCAGTACAGGATTTACTGGAGATTTTTCGATAATAAAGATCATAAAAAAGTGAGAGCCATCCGTACCGCTACCTCACCGGATTTTATTCATTGGGAAAACCACCAGGATCTTACCTACCAGGATACGCTGACTGAACAGTTATATACCAATGGGATCATACCTTACTACCGCGCGCCGCGGCTTTTGATAGGCTTCCCGGCAAGATATATCGACCGCGGCTGGTCGGTCTCAATGAGAGCTTTGCCCGAACTGAAGCAACGTGAAATGCGCAGTATCACCACTCCCAGGTATGGCACAGCGCTGACAGAAAGCCTTTTTATTACAAGCCATGACGGAGTTCATTTTAACCGTTGGAATGAAGCATTTCTTCGCCCCGGTATAGAACGGGACGGAACGTGGAACTATGGTCAGCAGTATATCGGATGGACCATACTGGAAACAAAATCTGATCTTCCGGGTGCTCCAAATGAACTCTCGATATATGCAAATGAGGGCGATTGGACAGGAGCCGGCACTGCTCTCCGCCGCTATACATTGCGCCTGGATGGCTTTGTTTCCGTTAATGCTCCAATGGCAGCGGGAGGTTTTATTACAAAACCCTTGCTGTTTAATGGCAACCAATTGTTATTAAATTTTTCGACTTCAGCTTATGGAAGCATCCGGGTTGAAATCCAGGATGTGAAAGGAAAACCTATCAAAGGTTTTTCGTTAAAGGATTGCCCGGAAATCTTTGGGGATACAATCGAACGCCCGGTATATTGGAACAGCAGCAATGATGCAGATAGCAGCAATGTCGGCTCTCTTGCGGGGAAGGTGGTACGATTAAGGTTTGAAATAAAGGATGGAGACCTTTATTCATTTCATTTTGCAGATAAGTAAATTGAACCACGTATTTTAATGATAACAGGCAAAACGATACAGGAGCTTTTTAATTTGACCGGCAAAGTTTTTCTCGTCGCCGGCGGCGCCCGCGACCTTGGCCGTGATATGGCTTTTGCTCTTGCTGAGGCAGGCGCCGATGGGCTATTGACTTCCCGAAATAAGAGTTCTGCCGAAAAAACTTCACTGGAAATCTCAAAAAAAACAGGTCGTAAAGTGGCAGGGCTCGCTCTCGATGCAACTATAGAGGAAAACGTGCAGGAAGTTACCAGTAAAACTGTGAAGAGGTTTGGCAGGATCGACGTTCTCGTAAACTGTGTTGGCGGAGGTGCTTCTGCCGGTTCTTCTACCCGGCTTGAAGAGCGCCGGCTGCAGGATTGGGAGTCTCTTCACCGTACCAATCTCAGCTCTATATTTTTACTTTGCAAGCATGTAGTACCTGTAATGAAGCAGCAAAGGACCGGCTCTATCATTAACATTGCCAGTATTGCGGCCATAACGGGGCGTGATCGTCGTGTTTACACAGATGGTATGCCTGCCCAGGCAATTGATTATGCATCTGCAAAGTCAGCGATCGTGGGTTTGACAAGAGACCTGGCGGCGTACTTGGGGCCTGATGGTATTCGCGTCAATGCTATCTCTCCCGGTGGATTTGAACGTGGACAACCTGAATCATTTATTAAATCCTATTCCGATAAAACGCCTTTACGCAGGATGGGCAGCGACGGTACAGACATAAAGGGAGCCGTTCTTTTTTTAGCTGCTGAATCATCGGCATATGTGACGGGGCACAATCTGGTAGTTGATGGTGGCTTTACGATTTGTCACTGATAAAATTAAATTATGAACAGCAAAACAAAGGTACTTGTGGTCGGCCTTGGCTCTATCGGGCTGCGTCATGCCCGGCTGTTATCAGAACGGCAGGATATTGAATTAAGTATCTGTGAAATGGCAGAAGAGAATCGGAAAAAGGCTGTTTCAGTTCTTTCTGTTTCCAAGCTGGTTACTTACGGAGATTTGGCACATGCCCTCCGTGAAGAGCCGGAGGTGGTTTTTGTTTGTGTTCCGGATAAATTTCATGTTCCTGTTGGAATGCAGGCGATAGAGAGCGGAGCAGATATTTTCGTTGAAAAGCCTGTTTCCGATTCAATTGAACCGGCAAAAAGCCTGGTGGCTGCTGCAGCTAAATTAAAAAAGTTTATGCAGGTTGGCTATATGCTCAGGCTGGATGAGGGATTACTGAAAATGAAATCAGTTGTTGAAAGTGGTGGCCTCGGAAACCTTGTCGGGGGACGGGCAATGATTGGTACCTATATCACACTGCTGAATGCAAAAAGCAATGACCGGGAGGTAAACCGCAATAGCCTGATCGTAGACTACACGCATGAATTAGATTTTATCCGCTGGTTTTTTGGAAATGTAATTGAAGTCAAAGCAATGGGCACGAGTACCGGAGAAATGGAAAAGCGACCTGAACCCAATATAGTTCAGATGCTCTTAAAAATGGAGGATGGGGCCTTGGTGCAGGTTCACATGGATTATATACAATTTCCTCAGCGACGGATTTTTGAGATTTACGGCGATAAAGGAACTTTGAGCTATGATTTTATGACAGGCGAAATAAAAAGGTTTCATGTGCAGAAGGACCATACCTGGGAAGATATGAGTGTTATGCCCATCATGGAGCGCTGGGATGATCTTTTTAGAAAGGAACACGAGATTTTTTTCCACAGGAGGCATGCGGGTATACCGCCGCTGGTATCGGGAGAAGACGGGTTACAAGCATTGCAGCTTGCGAAAAAGGCGATTGAAGCTATGGGCTGCGGGTAAATACACAGAATCAACAAAATAAAATAAACCAGTGATTATAGATACTTTACCAAATGCAGAAAAATATTTCTCGCTACATCCGTTATTTTCAAATGCTTTTAAATTTATCGAATCTGTAAACTTAAAAGAAGTTGAAACCGGGGAATATATAATACAGGAGACTGATCTTCGGGCTGTTGTTTCCAATGACTCCGGCCTTCCGGCGAGGGATTCAAAAAATAAAATGGAATGCCACAATCAACACATCGATATTCAATTGTGCCTGGATGGAAAGGAAAAAATTGGATGGAAATCCAGGTATACCTGCACTTCACAGAAAGAAAAATATGACCCCGAAAAGGATGTTTTATTTTTTAGTGATACGCCTGATATGTATTTCAAGTTGAGGAAAAATCAATTTGTTATTTTTTTTCCTGACGATGTACATCAGCCTATGATTGGAAAAGGTAACATTAAAAAACTGGTTATTAAAGTAAGGATCTGGTTTTAGGTTCAGAACAATTGCAGCAAGTAAACCGCTTGTAACAAACACCTTTTTTTCACAAGGAAGAAATCAAAACGTCAATGACTTGACAGTCTATTTTCCTTTGACTTTTTACTTTTGCTTTTACGTTTTGCTTTTCTAAAACCGTTGCCCGCTGTTTCAACTTTCCGGTTATTAAAAAAGCGGGAGTTCTATGTGAAAGAGTTTGTATTTCTTTGATAGCAAGCAAATAGTCATATGCCGCTTTTAACATCTCCTCACGGCTAGATAACATCCACTCCCGATCTGTCGATAATGAACTGGTCTGAAACAACTATCTACATTGGCAAATGTGAGAAATATTTTGGTTGACAAATTTTTAGATGAAGTTATTAACTGGTGAAAAAATCTTAATATTTATACTTACTGTATGACGCCTCCTGTTTTCTTTACTCCAGGCAGATCTTGAGTTTTCAAAGGAATATCTATTTCCAACTCGCACCCATTACCTGGAGAAGAAAAAATGTGAAATCTACCAGAAAATAATTCCACCCGCCTTTTCATGTTTGCAAAACCAATTCCTCCTTTTACGGCATTTACGTCAAAGCCAATGCCGTCATCCATTATCCGCATT
>JBQCFI010000117.1:0-2022 GCA_051959325.1 Ginsengibacter sp.
TCAGTTTAAAGTGGCTTTGCCCATTATGGAGCAACTGAGATTGCCGGCAACATTTTTTGTAATCACAGGGCCCATCAAAGGTTCTGTCCATCCGCCAAAGTTTGTGGGAAGGCCGGTTAATCAGATCATTGCTGAAACTGCAACGGTTCCTACGAATGCGGGCAATTTTTTTGAACGCGCTTCAGCTTGTTTGTATCTCGGCTATGCCGGCACGTTACCTTATTACAACAAAGCGGATGCATTGTATGAAAGCGGAAAACCGGAAGCTGCATGGAAAGTCATCGACACACTTTATATGAAAGCGCGAAATAAAGAATTGCCGACGGGAAAAGATACCAGCATGGAAATGGCGCAGGAAGAAGGTTTGACATGGACAGACTTAAAAAATTATGCGGCCAGGGGCTACGAGCCTGCGAGCCACACCGTAACTCATGCGCACCTGGCAATTTTGGACAGCGCCAACATGGGTTATGAACTCAGAAAAAGTAAGGATGATATTCTAAAACATCTTGGCCCGAAATATACTTTTTCCGCCGAAGTGCCTTTTGGTATTGAAGATAAACGTGTGATGAAATTTGGGTTCCCGATCTACGATGCGCTCAGAAATTCAATGCCCGAGCCGTGGATGGAAGAGATCAACCGCGGCTATAAGGAACAGCCGGGAAACTCAACTACAGAATACGTGCAATGGCAAAGAGGCCCTTTATCGAAAACGACGATGGACTTGATGAAATCGTGGGTTGATACGTCGCTGGCACATGATAATATCTGGCTGGTGCTGGTTTTCCACGGAATTGATGATATCGGCTGGGAGCCAACGCCGCATGAAAAACTGAAGCAATATTTTGAATACATCAAATCAAGTGAGAACTATATCTGGGTAGCTCCTTTTGGTGATGTAGCGCGATATGTAAGAGAAAGAATGGGTGCCAAAGTGAAAACCAATAAGGAGGAAAATAAGATTACCGTGAATCTTACTCATTCTCTCGATCATCAAACGTATGATCTGCCTTTGACTTTGAAAACGTATGTTTCGCCGCAATGGAAAAACGTTTTGGTGAAACAAAATGGCAAGGAACAAAATGTAGTTTCTCAACAAGATGCTAATGGAAGTTACGTTTTGTATCATGCGCTTCCAAATGCAGGAGTGATCAGTATTTGGGGAAAATAGAAATGGGGTTATATGTTGGTTTACTGCTAGAATTGACATCTATTCAATTATAAAACACAAATCTTCATTATTTCTTCCTTTACAGCTCACCATCACACTTCATTTACCAAAAAAACAATTTTTATTTCTACTTTTATAGGAAATAATACATTGCTTAATAACCTGACCTTAAAAGTGATCGTTTCTAAAAACCACAATTTTTTTCTTATGCGAAAATGTAGCGGAATCTTATTTTTTATGTCTTTGATGGTGATGTCAAATAGTTCTTTTTCCCAAAATACCTGGAGTGTCAAAAACACAGAGTTTGCGGATCATTGGCAAATACAATCCTCAGACAAAGTCAAAGTTGCCGACGAAGAAATTTCTACTTTAAAATTTAAACCGAACCGCTGGTATGCCGCAAAGGTTCCCAACAGTACTTTGGGCTCTTTAGTGGATGCCGGTGTTTTTAAAAATGTTTTTTACAACCGCAATCTTGAGAAAATTCCGGATAGTTTATTCGAAGCGCCATGGTGGTACCGTCGCACTTTTAATATTGAAAAAATAAATTCCCGGCAGGTGTATCGGCTCCGTTTTAATGGCATTAGTTATTACGCCGACATTTGGCTAAATGGGAAAAAAGTTGCTTCCGGCGATAGTGTAAAAGGAAGTTTCCGGCAGTTTGTTTTTGATGTAACGCCGTTTATTAAAAAAGGTGAAAACGTGCTGGCAGTAAAGATTACGCAAGGACAGCCTGCTGATTTAAATATAGGTTTTGTGGATTGGAATCCGGAACCTGCCGATAATCACATGGGAATTTGGCGCGATGTTCATTTCATCGAAAGCGGTCCTGTTGCGATTGAAAATCCTTT
>JBQCFI010000118.1:0-14181 GCA_051959325.1 Ginsengibacter sp.
ACCGTCCTGTGTGTGTATTGCAGCTTGATGATGTAAACGCCCGGCGCTGCTCCAGTTAAATCTACCGGCATTTGCGTGTACGCATTACCGTTATATGTTTTAGACCAGATCAATTGACCAACAGAATTGTAAATGTGGGCCGCTTGCAATGTTACAGGCACCTCGTAATTCCGGATGAAAAACTGGTTGTGGAAGGGATTTGGATAAAATAAATATCCTTGTTCTTTCAGTAGCTGCGGAACAGTTATTCCATAAAGATTTATATCATCAATGTAGAGATTATTTTGCTTGTTTCCTTTGTCAACAAAATAGATCTGAAAATCTTTTGTGCCAACGTACGGGAACAGATTAATGCTGACATTCTTCCAGTCGGTTGCTGTTGGTATAAACGCGGAGGAAGAAGTATTCGACGTTGTTTGTAAACCGGTTCCCCAGTTTTTCCAAACTGTCGTAAATGTTTGTCCGCAATCTGTTGTGATTTGCAATTCCAATGTATCTTGTACTCCTGATGCGCTTCTTGCTGCATAAGCATAATCAAACGACACAAACATCGAATCTACCGTGGAAGTGCCGGAGATGATTGAAGACACAAACTTGTTGGTAGTTCCGGTGGAAGAAGCATTGAAGTTTCTTATAACCATTGACGCTGTTCCTGTTTTTGCCGCATCAGTTGTCCTTTGCCATGTTATTCCTCCATCAGGATTTTCGATTGTCCATGTTGCCGGTGGAAATGTTGGATTCTCAAAACCTTCAGTTACCGGAATTGTAACTTTTCCTGTTACAAAAAATGCTTTTCTAATCGTATCATTTGATGGGGATTCATCTCCGGTTCCTGATGAAGAAACAGGCTGAGTGGAGAATACCGTAATTACATGATTGCCCTGTGCGGGGGTAAATGTATTAAGTGGTACATTCATTTGTGCATCAGGAGCCAGCGTAATTCCTGTAACCGTAGTTTCTGAAGGAGTTCCATTATCGATCTGGTAATCTACCTTAAAACCGGTAATGGTTGAAAAGCCGACATTTTTGATGGTAACGATCGGCACAGTTGGCTCCGCACAATCAGTTTCCGCAGGCGGGTTTATTGCAATCGGTGTGATGTCGCGGGAAGTTTCCTGTTTGATATTTATATTATCTATGAAAATATTGTTTCCATAATCACTGGTGCTTCTGAATGCCACAATAATATTTCCTGCACTTAAAATACTTCCATCTAAAGTTATTTTTTGTGTTACCCAATCTCCGGCAGCCGGACTCACATAGCCGTCTGAAGACGAACCGGCAGTCGCAAGTGCCGCTCCGGCTTTGTTAAAATAACTGGTAAAAGTTGCACCACAATCGTTTGAGACCAAGACATTCAGACTATCGTTAAATTGAGGATCCGGATAATTTTTGTGCGCAAGATCAAACGTGATCACAACAGGATCTGAATTAGAAAAAGTAAGTTTGGGTGTACGTAATTCAGCCCATTGACCTGTCTTGTCGTTGTCATAATTGTCAATTAACAAAGAATGAGCGCTATTTTTTCCCGGCGAGGCGATTTTCCAGACGTTGTTATTAAATGGATTTATAAAACTCCAGCCGGCAGGAGGAAAAACCCCATTTTCAAAACCTTCGGAAAGCGGTAAAGCTACAGGATTTGGAACAGACAGTGTTGTCTTTAAAGAATCATTTGCAGGCACCTGGTCGGCCCCGCTGCCATTAACATTCGAAGTAAAGAACGTAAATGTGAAATTCCCTGTGGCAACGGGTACAGCAGGAAATGTAACCATCTGCGTAGCCCCAAATGTCAGATTCGTATTAAGGTTGACCGTTACCGCAGTTCCACCATTAATCCGATAACCAACGGTAATAGAAGTAATTGGATTTAATCCACTATTTGCAATAAGAACTTTTGGAGTAAAATTACCGGCACATGATATCGTAGCAGGATAAAATATAGAAGAACATCCTGAAGTTTCAATTCCACCGGGATTAATAGAAGTAACAGGAGCGGCATCTCTTACTGGCGCGTTTGCAGGAGGAGTTGCAGCCGACGAGGTTAAAAGCCCTTTTCTATAAGTAGTTAACACGTATTCCATTCTTTCTACCTGTTTCTTGGTAAACATGCTATAGCAGGCATCAAGTGTGTAATCCATGAAATCCTGGTACAAAATTCCCGGGGCTGTTGAAGTGCATTGATCAGTCACAACCGTTCCTGCCGGGCAGTTGGTGGTAGCAATGGCCTGGTTAGGTGTATCTCCAATATCTTTAGAAGTATTTCCCTGCCCTGGAGGATTGTATAAGGTAAGCGGTAAAGTATAAGTAGAACCTTCAACTGTCAGCGCACGGAAATCATCTCCTGAACATTTATTGCTATCATTTTCGTCATCACCCCAAATATGAAAGAGTCCGAAATAATGCCCCATTTCATGAACGATGGTACGGGCTTTATTATAGGTTGAAGCATTGCAGGTACTGACACCAAAACCCAGAATATTACAAAAAATGCCATCGTCTGCCGGAACGCCACTGCCCGGAATTTGCGTATAACCCAATGTGCCATCATTGTTCGCAATATTTCCTACCCATATATTTATGTAAGAATTGGGATCCCAGGCATCAGCCCCTCCTAATGAAGCCCTTTTTATAGAATCAGTTACATTATTAGGATTGCCGGTTGTAGAGCTTGTTATCCGCTCAATTCCATTGGTAAGCGCTCCGGAAGGAGTTCTCTTTGCTATTACGAATTGAATCATGGAATGTCCCCTTATAGCCTGGAAAGCGGCAGGGACGTTGGTACTATCTGCATTTGTTCCTGCAAAATCAGCATTCAAGGCAGCCAGCTGCGATTGTACTACTTCTTCTGTGATCAAATAAGGATTTGGAAGAACAATGTGAAATACAACCGGAACATAAACAACACTTTCCAACCGTTTCGCAACACGCAATGAGTTTTTAGCCGGAATTTCTTTTGATAATATTTCAGCCAATAATTTTCTTTCCGGAAATTTTTTAAAAAGCATATCCACCCTTTGCATGGTAGCACATCGGTTAAATTGTGTTACCGTTTTCGATGGAGGTGTAACAGGGAGTTGCTGCGAAAAAGAATTCGAAAATATTAAAAATAATGTACAGACATTTAGAAAAAGTTTTTTCAAGGGAATTTATTTTTAATAGATTTAGAATGTGGGCAACGGCTATTTTCAGTTTGCAAAATAGTTATTTAACCTGAAATGTAAATTTGTAAAAAAGATTTTATTAATTCGCTTATCTTTCAAAATATTTTAAAACTACCTGCATTTTAATAATATAAAAGATTGGATTTTGTCAAAATTGTTTTTAAAACAAACCTTTTTATAAAATAAAATTAATGAACAACATCAGGTTCCGTTTGATTGTAATGAATTTTTTACAGTTTTTTATCTGGGGTTCGTGGCTGATTACCATTGGTGCTTATTGGTTCCAGACGAAACACTGGTCCGGTACCGAATTTGGCGCCATATTTTCTACGATGGGAATCGCTTCACTTTTTATGCCTTCCATTGCCGGAATTATTGCAGACAAATGGGTGAATGCTGAAAAGTTATATGGAATTTTCCAGATTTGCGGCGCTATTGTGCTTTTTACCGTCCCAATGATCAATGATCCGTTTACCATGTTTTGGGTAATGCTGCTAAACATGATGTTTTATATGCCTACCATTTCCCTTTCAATTGCTGTAGCTTATTCTGCTTTGAAAAGAGATGGAAAAGATGTGGTAACAGATTATCCTCCCATCAGAGTTTGGGGAACAATCGGATTCATTGTAGCGCTTTGGGTAGTGAGCTTGTTACATATTGAAACGACTGCCGAGCAATTTTATGTCGCATCCGGCGCTTCTTTGGTGTTGGGATTATATGCTTTCACTTTGCCGAAATGCCCTCCTTTATTGCGATCTATAGAAAAGAGATCTTTGATTGATGCATTAGGGCTTAATTCTTTTCGGTTACTTAAAAACAGGAAAATGGCCGTCTTTTTTCTTTTTGCCATGTTACTCGGAGCCGCACTTCAATTGACAAATGCTTATGGAGATACATTTCTTCACGACTTCGCAAATGTGTAAAAATATAAAGGCCTGATTGCCGTAAAATACCCGGCAATTATCATGAGTATTTCACAAATTTCTGAGACACTTTTTATCCTGGCGATTCCTTTTTTCTTAAAAAGATTCGGCATAAAAAAAGTTATGCTCATTAGTATGTTGGCCTGGTTTCTCCGTTTCGGATTATTCGCTTATGGAAATCCGGGAGATGGCCTTTGGATGATCATACTTTCATGCATTGTGTATGGGATGGCTTTCGATTTTTTCAATATTTCCGGTTCTCTTTTTGTAGAATCTCAAAGCGACCCTTCGATCAGAGCCAGTGCACAGGGGCTTTTTATGATGATGACAAATGGAGTAGGAGCAGTTTTGGGAAGTTCTATCAGCGGAATTGTTATTGATCAGTTTTTCACTTATTCCGACAAAAGCAAAGACTGGCATGGCATCTGGATTTCTTTTTCTTTGTATGCATTGGTCGTGGCCATTTTATTTTTAATTCTTTTTAAACATAAACATGTCCCTGAACTGATTGAAAAAAAATTACACCAGCCAAATAAAATGATCATCGAAGAAAAATAGAAACAACCTGCAATTTGACAATAAAAGTTGCGTTATTAAATAGGTTTTTCAATTATTTATTGCTTTGCCGGAAACTTTTTTTTATACGTAAATACTTAAATTCCTACCTTCAATTTTTTATAAATAAAATGAAATAATGAATCTGGCACCTTATATAGATCATACGTTATTAAAACAAACAACTACTCTTTCTGAAGTTCAGAATTTATGCAATGAGGCAATGAAATACAAGTTTGCTGCTGTTTGCATTCCACCTTTATATGTAAAAAAAGCTAAAGAATTTTTAGGGGATTCCGGAATAAAAGTAGCTACCGTTGTTGGATTTCCTTTGGGATATTGTGCAATAGAAGCGAAAGTTGCTGAAATTGTTTTAGCGATTGTAGATGGCGCAGATGAACTGGATGTAGTAGTAAATATCTCTGCAATAAAAAATGGAGACTGGACTTTTATAGCCAATGAGATCAATACCATCATGCCTATTATAAAAAGCAAGAATAAAGTAATAAAAGTGATCATTGAAAGTGGTATACTTACAGATGATGAAATTATTAAATGCTGCGATATTTATGGGGCAGCAGGAGTAGATTTTGTAAAAACTTCTACCGGTTTTGCTTCAAAAGGCGCATCTATTCATGCAGTTGAATTGATCAGGGCACATCTTGCTGATTCAGTAAAAATAAAAGCAAGCGGAGGAATAAAATCGTATTCCTTTGCAAAAGAATTAATCAATGCGGGTGCTGCCCGACTCGGTTGCAGTGCAGGCGTGGAAATTATCAAAGAAAGTGAGGAAAGAAAGGGTTAACCAAAATTTGGAGATGCTTATAAAAAGTTCAGAAAGTTTAGAAAAGTTTAGAGAGTTAGAAGGTTCATGAAAGTCAAAAGAACAATCTATCTTTAATGTTCCATAATTTTACAAAATGAAAAAGACCGCTGCTATTTTGAGTTTATTTTTATGTGTATCCTTTTATATAAATGCGCAAGACCCACATTTCTCCCAATTTTTTGCATCGCCACTTACATTAAATCCGGCCTTCACCGGTAAGTTTGATGGAACTTTACGTGTTTCGGGTAATTACCGGAATCAATGGCCTGCATTTAATAATGTATATACCACTTCTACCTTAAGTGTTGACTTTGATATTTTAAAAAATAAACTGCCGGACTATGATCGTTGGGGAATCGGTGTTCTTGCGCTTACCGATAAAGCTGGCGGCGGAGTTCTTACCAATAATTATTTAGCCTTATCTACTTCTTATTCCAAAGCACTCGACGAAGATGGATTCAAACAGGTAGCTGTAGGTTTTCAAGGTACTTATGGACAAAAACGGCTTGACAGGAATAAACTTTATTTTGAAGATCAGCTCACGCCATTTGGCTTCACAGGAGTTACACAGGAAACTTTTAATGGTGATAATTTAAACATCAATTACCTGGATGTAAATGCCGGACTGTTATTTTCCGCTTCTACAGACGAATCGAATAATTTTTATGTCGGTGCTTCCGTATATCACATCAACAGACCGCATGAAAGTTTTATGGGTGCAAATTGGAATATTGCTTCACGAACTACCATAAGTGCAGGCGGCTATTTCCCTGTTTCAGATATTCTTACTTTCCACACCAGTGGTATTTATCAATACCAGGCCGGATCTACTGAAACAGTGATAGGAGGAGCTTTGGCAGCAGGGGTGGGAGACGATCAGAGTGAAAATCCAACAAATGTATATGCGGGATTGTGGTACCGTCTGAATGATGCTGCAATTCCTTATGTCGGTTTAGAATTTTCCGGATTAAGGATCGGTGCTACTTATGATATAAATGTTTCCAGCCTGAAGGCAGGATCACAAAGCAGGGGTGGCATGGAAATTTCATTAATTTATGTAAAAAAGCCTGCCGGATTTAAAGGAATTCCTTGTCCGAAATTTTAATTTAACCTACTTACAAGTTTGATTATTTTTTCAAAAAAAGATAAAAAATTTGGTATCAAAACTACCGAAGATTATCTTTGCCGTCCTTTAAACAGAATGGCGCGTTGGTCAAGGGGTTAAGACGCCTCCCTTTCACGGAGGAATCACGGGTTCGAATCCCGTACGTGCTACAAAAACAATAGAAAAAAGCCTTGAATTATTTTATTTTCAAGGCTTTATTATTTTTCCGCGGTGTGTATGTTTTATTTCGAATGAAAAGTTCCCTGGAATAAAAATCTATTTCTGAATTCCATTTACAAGTTGTTTTGAAGCAATTACTGTATAATTTCCATTTTTTCCATTGGGTGCTATTTCCTTAGCAAGATTTTCTATCTTATCCCTGGTTCGCCAGTAAATATCTTCCATAAAACGGTGGGCAAATTCTCCATTTCTGCCGATACTCAAAAGATTTTCGATTTTAGTTGATCTTTCAAACTCCTGTCTTTCTTTTTCATATTCATTCAGGAAAATCGGGTAAGCATAAGGTGTTCTTAAAACCGTTGCTCCTAAAAATATTTTTTCTGCATCAGGAATAATCGAAGCCAATTTTTCAACACAAAGAGCAATCAGTTTTTCGTTATCCATGTTCCAATATTCATCGTTTTTTTCACAGCCGATGTCAGCCGTAATGATTGATTTCCCTTCGGGAGCAAGCCATGGCATTGAGCGGGTCACTTCTGTTAAACGGAAAAATGGATATTGATCTTCAGGAAACCAAAGAACTGTATCAGGTATTAAGTTCCTTTTGTCGAAACGGATGTTCACGAAAAGCATCGGACGAAACCGGAATTTGGCTATTCCTTTCAAAGCATCAGTTCCCTTTACCATCTTCGATAAAATGTTTGCCGGCGCAGTGCTTACCACAGCCGAAACTTCAATCAGCTCATCTTTTACCATCACCGCAACTGCTTTTTCATTTTCTACAATAATCTCCTGCACGGGAGATTGAAGCCTGATCGAATCGTCTAAACCTTCAGCAAGTTTGGAGCATAAACGCGAAACTCCTCCATTTGGATAAACGTGCCAAACCGAAGGGATTTCCGGCTTTTCCCGGTTATATCCACACGCTACTGCGCGGCCGGTAACTTTACTTGCTATTTTCAAGTAAAGCGTATTTAAAATACTTTTAGGCAGACTTTCTGCGATTGCAGGTGAAAGCTTATCAGAAGGAGCACCAGACCATGCTTCAATTAAAGGAAGCGCAATTTCATTGGCCAAAGATTCTCCATATCTTTTTCTAAATAAATCTGCAATTGATTTCGCAGTGGTTTTGCTTTTATTAAATTTTAGCTTGCTGTTTAAGAAGCTTAGTGAAATACGCGGTATGGCTACCAGACCAAATGGATAGCTAAAACTTTTGCCATTTATCCACACAGATTCTCCATAATATTTTACGGTTTTGCATTCCTCTTCCACACCAATCGCCTTTGCCAGCCTGTTGGTAATAAAATGGGCACCAAAGTCATTACTAAATCCGTCTTTATCTTTAAAGCTCATGGCAAGTCCGGCAATCCTGTCGCCGGCTTCGAAAAGAATAAAAGGAATATTCTTTTGCTTCAGCAAATTGGCAGCAGTTAATCCTGCAAGACCTCCGCCGATAATCGCGATTGGTTTTGTCTTCATAATTAAAAATTTTCTGCGTGTTAGAATTTATTTCAAACAGTTTTTTTTAAAGTAGCTTGTAATAATGCCCCTCTTCCAAACTTCTGCAAAACAAAGTCCAAAATTGTAAACGCAAACAAAGAAGCAGGAGATTTTAGCGTGAAACGATCTACCAGCCATTGCGATTTTTTTCTTCCAACGAGCGAATTGTGAATAGAGTAAACCCAATTTACAGGACTCACAATTGTCGAAAGATCTTCAACCTCAAATCCGCTTTTGACAGCAAGTTTCGATAGTGATTTCTTATTGAATAAGTTCCAATGTCTTGGAAAATGATAACCTCCCCAATACCTGTCTTTATAAATTTTAAAATCTAATGAATCGGTATTATCTGTAACGATTACCAACTTTCCGTTCTTTTTTAATAATTTAAAGATTGAGGATAAAATTGCAGCAGGTTTTTCAACATGTTCAATTGTCTGGATCATAAATATAAGATCGTAAGATTCCTCCGGTAGCTGCATTTCTTCCACACTGCCCAGATGCACATTTAGTCCTGATTTCCGCGCTGCTTCAACGGCACGCTTGTCAAGATCTATTCCTTCCAATGTCCATTTTTTGTTGCCGTACTTTTTTAGCAAATTCAAATGAAATCCGTCACCGCATCCTACATCTAAAATCCGTGCATCATCCCCTAATCCTTTGCATCTGCTTAAAGAACGATTGGCTTCCAATCTCGTTCTTACTTTGTATACAAATCCATATTGCTTCGGCGAAAAGTCAAACGCATGATAATTTGGAGGATAAATTGTCTCAAATTCTTTTACCGACGGGCGAGGATTTAAATAAATCAAATTACAGGAATTACATCGAACTGCTGTGAAAGTATCAGCACTGGTATGATATTCATAGTCTTCCCCCTGTCCTACAGTAGTTGCTGATGAGCCGCCACAAATACAACATTCTACAGGATCAACCTGAAGTTGCAATGGTGTTTGCATAAATAAATAAAATTTAAAAAAGATTCAAGGAAATCAATAGGAAGATGGTGTCCTTTCAAAGATAGTAATTCTCAGAAGATTTAATTAGAAAATTTGTAAATCGGAATAAACGTGCGATAAACAACACTTATCTTTGCAAAATATGTTATCAGTAAGTAATCGCGGCAAAATAATGCCCGCATCTCCGATCAGAAAATTGGTTCCGTTCGCCGAAGCTGCAAAGAAAAAAGGAATTAAAATTTATCATTTAAATATCGGTCAGCCAGACATAGAAACTCCACCTGAAATTTTAAATGCCGTTCGAAATTCAGACTTTAAAATTTTGGAATACAGTCACAGTGCCGGAAACGAAAGCTATCGCAAAAAGCTGGTCGAATATTATCGTTCTGTAAATATCAATGTAGATCACAACGAAATCATTATTACCACCGGCGGAAGCGAAGCTATTTTATTTGGTTTTATGAGCTGCCTGGATGCAGGAGATGAAGTGATCATTCCTGAACCATTTTATGCAAATTACAACGGATTTGCAGTAACAGCCGGAGTAACGGTAAAGCCAATTACGTCAGGTATTGAGAACGGTTTTGCTTTGCCACCGATCGAAGAATTCGAAAAATTAATTACACCAAAAACGAAGGCAATCATTATTTGCAATCCCAATAATCCTACAGGATATTTATACAGCTGCGAAGAGCTAGAAGTGCTGAAACAGATCATTCTTAAACACGATCTGTATTTATTTTCTGATGAAGCGTACCGCGAATTTTGTTATGAAGGAAAACATTTTAGCGCTATGCAATTGGAAGGTGCGGAAAATAATGTGATCCTGATGGATACGATCAGCAAACGCTACAGTGCTTGTGGAGCACGGATCGGCGCTTTGATTACTCATAACAAAGAAGTTTTAAATACCACGATGAAATTTGCACAGGCAAGATTAAGTCCGCCCGAATTTGGTCAGATTCTTGGCGAAGCGGCGGTTGATCTTCCGGCCGATTATTTCGAAAAGCCAAAAGCAGAATATCAATTAAGAAGAGATACCGTTGTAAAAAGACTGAATAATATTCCGGGCGTTTTTTGCCCAAATCCGGGTGGTGCATTTTATGCAATGGCTTCATTGCCGATCGATGATGCCGATGTTTTTTGTCAATGGCTTTTGGAATCATTTAATCACAATGGCGCTACATTGATGTTGGCACCCGCGACAGGCTTTTACGGAACAGAAGGTTTAGGAAAAAACGAAGTAAGACTTGCGTATGTTTTAAATGTTGATGCAATTAATAGTGCAATGGATTGTCTCGAAAAAGCGTTGGAAATTTATCCGGGCAGGAAAAAATAAGAAATATTCTTTTCTAAAACTAAAAAAACCCTTGCCAAACAAGGGTTTTTTTAGTGTATCGGGGAGCAGACTTGAACTGCCGACCTTCGGGTTATGAATCCGATGCTCTAACCAGCTGAGCTACCCCGACATTTTGGGCGGCGAAGATAATACTTTGCAGAAAATCTGCAATGCAAAAAGTCCAGCCTTTCTCAACTTTTTTTATTCTTTAAGTTTAAATTAAATTATTGGTTACAGCGCACAGACAAATAATGATATATCTTATTTTCTATAAAATACTTATTCACGTATATAAACAATGAGATTTTTTGAATTGACTTTTATTTAATAAAAAATGCCTGCTTTCAAAGAATAAAAGCAGGCATTTACAAAAATAGCCGATCACTTATCTCGCTCCCGGTGGACAATATTTTCTCAGATAGTCTGTATATAGCGTTGATAAGAATTTTCTCGTTCCTTCGCCTTCAGATAATGAGTGCGTACGATTGGGAAACGGCATAAACTGGAATGTTTTATTGTATTTGATCAACTCATTCAAAAGCGCTTCTGCATTGTCGTATTGTACATTATCATCGCCGGTGCCATGAATGAATAATAGATTTCCCTTTAGGTTTTTTGCATAATGAATGGCTGAGCCGAGCACATAATTCTGCATGTCATCCTGTGGCAATCCCATGTATCTTTCTTCATAAATATTGTCGTAGAATAACATGTTGGTAACGGCCGCAATCGCAATTCCTGTTTTGTAAATTTCCGGGTATTGAAACATTAAATTTAATGTAGAAGAACCACCGCCACTCCAGCCCCAAACCGCCACACGGTCTTTATCAAAATAAGGTTTTTCCAAAATCTTTTTTGCTGCCATCGCCTGGTCGCGGATGTTCAATCTTCCGATTTGTCCGTAAATGGATTTGCGCCATTCACGACCACGCAAGGATGGCGTGCCGCGATTGTCAACGGAGATTTGAAAATATCCTTCGATGCTCATGTCTCCATTAAATAAGAAGTTATTTTGTGCACCGAATTCATCACCAACAGTGGAAGCGGCAGGTTCGCCATACACATAAAAAACAACCGGATATTTTTTGGTTGAATCGAAATTTACAGGCTTCGACATCCATGCATCCAATGTAACATTATCATCAGTAGTTACTTTGAAATATTCCACATTGCTGTTTTCATTCACCCTCATATTTTTTGCAATGCTCTTGTCTTCATTCAAAGGTTTTCCGTCCGGCAAGGTGATCCATTCTGATGCAGGAAATGTTTTGTAATTTGAAAAAGTATGGAACGCATATTTGGCGAACGGAGAAATATTATAATTATGTGTTCCCACAAGATTCGCTGATGACAAAGGTTCCAGCTTTCCTTTGCCGTTTAATTTGGTACGGAATAAATAAAGCTGTGTTGCATTATTTGGCGAAGCCATAAAATAAACATAGCCGTTTTTATCATCAATACACTTGATATTGTCAATATCATAATCGCCTTTTGTGACTAACGTTTCTTTTCCATCACGATCAATTAAATAAATATGACGCCACCCATCTTTTTCGGTTACCCACAAAAATTGTTTCCCATTATTCAACCAATCCCAGCCGGTCGGATCATCATTATTCCATCTTGATTTAATGTCAATAAATGCTTTATCATCTTCCGTATAAAAATTTTTTGCAGCGCCGGTACTCGCATCACAGAAAAAAAGTTTGCTCTCATTTTGTTTACGGTTTAATTGTTGCAAAACCACCTGTGAAGAATTATCAGCCCATTCCATTCGTGGAATATAATGTTCCTGAGGATCGCCGGGAACATCCATCCATTTGATGCCATCATTATCAACAGTAACAACGCCAATTCTAACGGGAGATGGCGGCCAGCCCACTTTTGGATATTCAACAGGAATAATTCTCGAATAGACAGAATCAGTCGTGTTCAACATATAATAATCACGAATCTTTGTAGCATCCACCTGCCAGAAAGCAATTTTTTTACTGTCCGGGCTCCAGCGAAAACCGTCTCGGCAACCAAATTCTTCTTCATAAACCCAATCAAAAGTTCCGTTGATAAATTTTCGTGTACCCGTAACCGTTAGGGCCTTTATTTTATTTGTTGCGAGATCTTCCACATACAAATTATGTTCGCTTACATAAGCTGCTTGTTTTCCATCAGGAGAAATTTTTGCAAACATCAACGATTGCGACGGAAGTGTTTTTCCAAGCTGAGTTAATTTGTTGGTAGCAAGATCTAAAACCCAATAATCGCCGCGTGTGTGATAACGCCAAACTCTTGCAGTGTTTGTAAAGATCAGCAGCATTTTATAATCGGGTGAGAAGCTGTAAATATTAAATTTTAAAGGTTCTGCAGCTCCGGCAGGAATCAATTGATCGCTCTTTACTAAAACGGTTTGATCGTTTGTTTTTAAATCTGTTTTTATAATGTTTCCTTCTTTGATTGAAAGCGTTGCATTTCCATCAGGCGTCCAGTTGATTTGTTTTGGTCTGAACTGAGAAAAGGAAGTAAGGGTGCAAACAGAAAAAATAATGAGGAATAAAAAACGTACAGGTTTTGATTGCATAAAGTGATATTTCCGGTAAAAATACAGAAACGCAATTACCTTACCTTGCCATTTGTGTAATTGCAATAAATTTGTTTATGGCAGAAAAAGAAAAACTGAGAATTGATAAATATTTATGGGCAATCCGGATTTTTAAAACAAGAAGCCTCGCTGCAGATGCATGCAATTCCGGAAAAGTAAAAAGCAAAGGAGTAAACATAAAACCTGCTAAAACAGTGGCTTTGGGTGATCAGTATGAAATAAAAGCAGAAAATAAAAAATGGATCATTGAGGTTACATCTTTGTTGCATAATCGTTTGAAATATGAAGAAGCCGTCAAACATTACCTTGATCTTTCGCCAAAAGAAATAGCCGATAAAACGCAATCAAGTGCTTTTGTTTTCAACACGGGAAAACGACAAAGCAAACAAGGAAGGCCCACAAAAAAAGAGAAGAGAAAACTGGATGATTTTTTAGAATGAGAAAGGGAGTTTATACATCTTTTTTCACTTCTTCTGATAAATGGCTGTTTTAGTCTTACAGCCTTGCTGACAATTTAAAATCCTTTAAAGGGACGATTTTTACAGGTTTTTATTGGATTAACCCCTACCACCTTCGTCTTATAGTATAGATTCTGCCGGATCAACTCCGGGTTAAGTCCGGTAAATGCCGGACTTAACCCGGAGTTGACTGGTCTTTGGTACCGTTTATCTACGCTTCATCTATAGGTCATCTATGCTTTATCCATAGACCATCTTTAGGCAAGCCTGACAGTTGCTCAACAACCTGTAAATTTATTCTGTTGGCCTTCGGTTCAAGGCAATAACCTTTACAGGTGGAGGGGTATTGCAGAGAGGATGAAGGTTATAAGCGTATTGATAAACTTTTAGCACTACTTACTAACGTCGTTACCTTTGCCATATGAAAATTGATATCATCTCAGTAGTTCCACAATTAATGGAAAGTTTTTTTGCTCATTCTATTTTAAAAAGAGCAAGGGAAAAAGGTTTGTTGGAAATCAACCTTCTTAATCTGAGAGATTTTACCAATTATAAACATGGACAAGTGGATGATTA
>JBQCFI010000119.1:0-4774 GCA_051959325.1 Ginsengibacter sp.
CCGGGTTTCTATACCGGCTATGGTGTAAAAACCATGCCCGGCATTCGGGAAGCGATAGAACAAAGAGAATGGAAAGAAGCCCAGGAGCAGATTGTAGTGGATGCAAAAGCGATCACGAAGCTGGCGGATTATTTGACGGATGCTGAGCGGAAATAAGCGTCGGTTTTAAGAGAATCATGAATGTGGCTAGCATTGGTACATTTGAGTGCTTCAGGGTCCGAACGCTTCAGCGGTCGGAACTATTAATTGTCCAATGGTTCACTCCGAACATTCAGGCCGTCACAACCGGTCGATTGTTTTGTATAGTAAATCAATAAATAAATAAGATTCTTATTTTACCGAGTTGGGTTATCTTTTTCTTTTTCTTGTATAAATAAGTAAAAGTTTATGGGCCATATTAGAATTATTTCCTCCAAAAAAAGAATCGCTCTCGTAGCGCATGATAATAAAAAGAAAGACCTGATAGAATGGGCGTATTACAATAGAACCGTTTTGTCGCAGCATGAGCTTTTTGCCACCGGTACTACCGGTAAATTAATAGAAGAAAAACTTGGCCAGCCGGTAAAGAAATTATTAAGCGGTCCGCTCGGCGGCGACCAGCAAATGGGCGCCATGGTGGCCGAAGAAAGACTGGATATGATGGTCTTTTTTTGGGACCCGATGGAAGCGCAACCCCACGACAGCGATGTGAAAGCGTTACTTCGGCTGGCTGTAGCCTGGAATATCCTGATGGCCTGTAACCGGACTACAGCTGATTTTATCCTTACTTCAGTTTTAATGCAGGAAGATTACCCGGTAGTGGTGCCGGATTATACCGGTTATCTTACGAGAAAAGTGGTCGAATAAAAACTGTAATAATAACGTGGGTTTCATTTGAATAAGAGAAATAAGAAATGAGGTTATTTGTTGATTTACTGGAAAAAAAATCTTTTTAAAATTCCCCTTTTGATGTTTTGAAAATAGAGGCGATAACCTTACTTTTGCACTCCTTTTGTCCCATAGTATAAAGGTAGTACAACAGATTTTGATTCTGTCTGTCGAGGTTCGAATCCTCGTGGGACAACAACCTACTTTTGCTGCTTCACCGGATTAATGGTAATAAACCTTGCAGCACTCACGCACCATTTATTATAAATTTCCAAACCTTCGCGCAAGGTACTATAACCACTGAAATCAAATACTGTTTTTTCATAGGCTGCAAACATCGCGGCTTTCCAGAACAAATCATGGTCGCCTAATTTATTATCAGCATTATTTACGCTATATCCTACAAATAGATTTTGAATAAAAGTGGAACCGGAAGCGACTTGCTGAATAGTGTGACCGGTTGCAGCATGGTCAGGATGATCATCCGGGTTTGCAGCCTTATCTGGATTTAAGTAATTAAGGGATATTTCAGGAATTTCGGCGCTTTCATATAAAATAATTGCTTCAATGGTTTTACAGAAATCCTCCCAACTGTGATAACTCGTTGATTTATCTACAGCAGTTATTTTAGGGATTTTTGCATCTTTCAACCTGGGAAGACTTTCGTGGTTGTATCTTTCAAAGCCGTTACTATCAAGATTTCCATCTGGTAGTCGCAAAAAATAAGAAGTAGTATGATTAATAGTGGAGTAATAAATTTGATGTCCATTGAAATTACCCACCTCAGAAGATTCGGTTAAGGAGAATCGGGGAGCCAGGCAAAACCGTATTGAACTTTTAGAACCCTCTTCACGTGCATGCCAATAACTCTGATGGCAGCCGGCATCTCCTGCCGTCGTTACGATGAAAACTACTTTTATACGCTCGTCAACCAGATCCTGGTAAGCATGAGGCTGCATGAACAGTTGCCAATCATCCGCGTGCGCGACTATATAAAAAGAAATGCGGCTGAAGGGTTGATTCACGATAAAGAATTTTTGTAATTCCCTTTATTTTTCAGGTTCATCTTACGTGTAATGTCCTGCAATTCTGAGCACGCTGGAATTCTCAGTTGACAGTGGTTTTCTTTAAACCCGGCTGTTTTTTTTCCCTGGATGATCCTTGTTGTGATAAAATAGAATTGTAAGGTATGCGGATTCCATTTGCAGCCGTGCAGGCAATTTTTTGCAACACTTCAGCAGTTCTTTGTGTATTTTTCACGACATCAAACAATTCCACAAGCCGGGCTCTGGCTGCTTCTCCCATGCTTTTCATCCGGTGCGGCTCTTCAAGCAGTTGAATGATTTTTATTCCAACTTCTTCCCAATCTCCGGCACCAGCGAGCATTCCGGTACTTTCGTTCTCTATGATTTCCCTTACTCCACCTACCGCGAGTCCCACTTGCGGACATCCGCACGCCATCGCTTCTAACAATACCAGTGACGTACCATCGCTTCTGGAAGTATGTGCCAATACATCCACGTTTGAATACAGGGTGCATGTATCGTTGAGCCAGCCGATAAAGTGTACATGCTGATCCAATCGCATTTGTTTACACATTCGCTCCATTTCACCACGCATGCTTCCCTCGCCGGCAATAACAAAATGCACATCCGGGAAATGATGATGAACATATTCTGCTGCACGAATAAACAGATCCGGCCCTTTCTCATGCTCGAGCCGGCCGGCAAAACCGACTAACCGGGTGCCAGGCGCTACGTGAATAGCCTCATGAAGCTCATTACTGGCAGTTCTGCGGCTAAAGTTTTTTGTATCTACACCATTCCGCACCAGGGAAAGTTTTTCAGGAGGAATGCCCATGGCAAGAGCCTGTGTAAATGATTCCTGGCAGTTTGTAATCACATACGAACCTACGCCTCGCGTGATTCCCAGCTCATGAGATGTTACATTCATTCCATGAATGGTAGCAACGACAGGCTTATGCAACAGGCAGCCTGCTAATCCTGCAAGAACGTGCGCTTTAGGCATATGTGCATGCAGCAAATCTATATGGTGAAGCCGGGAAATCTCAACGGTTAATTGAATAGAACGCCAGGAAGGATCATCGGCAATTGGTGTAATATATATATTCTCGACGCCCAGCTGCCGCAATGAGGCAGTGAAAGGACTTTCGTAAGGACATATACAGGTAACCGAAAATTTTTCTGGTGGTAAATTGGCTATAAAGTCTTTGAGATAATTTTCCATGCCGCCTATGCTGGCATTTCCGATGACTTCTAAAAGATGGATACGCTCATCCGGCCATATAGCCGGATTTGTTGGTTGCGTTTGCTTATTTAATTCCATTATAGTATAAAGTATAGTAACTGATTGAGTTACCATCTTATTACGATAAGATAAATCAAAAGATATGCCAGTGCAAGCTAATTTTATAAGAAACTTTTCAATAATTACCAGGTGCAGTTATCATCAGGAATTGATTCATTCTTTTACAGAAAAAGCTGCGTACCTGTATCAATTTTATTACAGTAAAAGAACAAATAGAACAACTTTTATTTTCGGAACTAATACAGCTTATTAGCGTTTAAAAACAATAAGAAGCACGAAAGGGGAAATGATTACAGAAAAGAGATTTTTTATAAAGAATATAAAAAAGGCGTAACAATTGTTACGCCTGATTCAGTTATTAGTTTGTTCTTAAGCTTCTACTTTTTGCATCCGCTGTGTTTTCTTTCTTTCATCTTCATCAAGAATTACTTTGCGCATCCGGATGAATTTAGGTGTTACTTCAATACATTCATCCTGTTGAATGTATTCCATGCATTCTTCGAGGCTCATTTGTATTTTTGGTGCAATGCGCGATGCATCATCAGCACCACTTGCACGATGGTTGGTTAATTTTTTCGGTTCTGTTGCATTCACAATCAGATCACCGGGTTTGATATGCTCTGCAATAATTTGGCCGACATAAACTTCTTCTCCCGGATCAACAAAAAATCTACCACGGTCCTGAAGTTTATCAATAGAATATGCGGTGGTTCTTTCCTGGTTTTTAGAAATGAGCACGCCGTTGCTTCTTCCCGGAATATATCCTTTCCAGGGTTTATATTCCAGGAAACGATGCGCCATCACAGCTTCACCGGCGGTATTGGTAAGCATGTTGGAACGCAATCCTATCAGACCTCTTGAAGGTATTTCAAATTCAAGGTGTTGCATTTCACCTTTGCTTTCCATGATCAGCATTTCGCCTTTTCTTTGTGTAACCAAATCAATTACACGGCCGCTGTATTCTGCCGGTACATCCACTACGAGGTTTTCGTAGGGCTCACATTTTTGCCCGTTTATTTCTTTTACAATTACCTGAGGCTGGCCTACGGTGATTTCATATCCTTCTCTGCGCATGGTCTCGATCAATATGCTCAGATGCAAAATGCCACGACCATAAACCATAAAGCTGTCTGCACTATCGGTAGGTTGTACGCGCAAAGCAAGATTTTTTTCCAGTTCCTTTTCCAGCCTGTCTTTCAAATGCCGTGAGGTTACAAACTTTCCATCGCGGCCATAAAAAGGAGAATTATTAATGCTGAATTGCATATTCATGGTAGGCTCATCCACGCTGATCACTGGGAGTGCTTCGGGGTTTTCAAAATCGGCTAGTGTTTCGCCAATATTAAAACCTTCTACGCCCACAACTGCACAAATATCGCCGGCTTTTACTTCGCTTACTTTCTTTTTACCTAAGCCTTCAAAAACATACAGCTCTTTTACGCGCGTTTTTTGAATGGTTCCATCCAGTTTCATCAGTGATAAAGGTTGGTTGTCTTTGATGAGTCCCCGGGGCACTTTTCCTACGGCTATTCTTCCCAGAAAAGAAGAATAATCGAGAGAAGTGATCTGCATTTGCAAA
>JBQCFI010000120.1:0-11945 GCA_051959325.1 Ginsengibacter sp.
ATCAGTTTGCAGTATAATTCCGGGTTTTATATTCCCAAAAACTTTTTGTTGCATCACATAATTCACTTTTGCAGCCGTTCCTTTATCATGTTGCTTGTCGATTGCAGAAAAAGTATTTACATCATAATTGCTCATGGCAACTTCCGCTTTTAAAGAAGAACTTTTATTGAAAAAATACTGCGCAGCAGCGGTTATTAAATCATGTTTTTTTGGAGGAATTAATAAAACAACCGGCTCCCAATCCCCTTGTTTTACGCCGCTTACCGGCGCTATGAATTGAAAAACTCTTCCATTCGCATTGCCATTATTTACCGGGGTATAATTTCCTTTCCCGGGGCCGACATTTGTAAAAGAAAGATTGTATAAGCTATCTTTTTGATTCACAGAATAAACATAAATCGTATCTAAAACTCCGTTTACTGTCGTATCAATTTTTTTATATAAAATTTTATTTACAGAAAAAGTATCCGGCATCGCATTCGGATATGTGGCGCTGTCAACATTGTTTCCTATTTGTGATAAGAATTGTTTTTGTTGTGTCGTTAATGTTTGGTTGATCGACGAATTTTTTGCATCCGCATTTGTATATGCACCAATGCTTACTTTTAGTTTATTATTGATATTGATTTCATCATTTGCATAAATCATCGAGTTCAGATAATTCTGATTTGAGTACTCAAACTCGACTTGTATGCGGGTGTCTTTTGTAATCAAATGCTTTACGGTAAATGTGAGTTCCGCTGTATTATAATCAATTACGTAATCACGGTCTTCGCCCCTCGACAATAACTGTCCGTCAATATAAACCTTTTCAGTTCCAGCAAGCACAGCAAAGTATAATTCATTATTAGCGCCGTAAAGCTTGTATGGTCCTTGATTTCCCTCGATTGGCGTAATAATATCCTTCATATAATTCCCCTTAGAAATAGCGCCGCTTGCCAAAAATGAATTGCTGATATTTTTGCCGATTTTATTATCTGTTTGAAAAGAACCTCCTTGCAATCTTTTTGAAAAATTGAGAAAATAATTCTGACTTTGCCGAATGTCAATGTCACCAAAATTTGCCTGCCATCCATGCTTTTTTATTTGCATGAAAATGCGGTCAAAATCGCGGATATTCTGCGTATTTCCTTCCGGCTGAATAGGAATGTTATTATCGCTGATAGCAGCCGTCAATTCCAGGCTGTCGCCGATAAATCCATTTAGTTGAAGATTTAAAGTAGAATTTACCACCGCATCCTGGTTATTTCCAATCGTAATGCCGCGTCCAAAGCTGCCGTTGTAATTGATATTTCCAAAATCAATTATCTTATTTTCAAACTCGTTGCTTTTTAAAGTGTACGGCTTTTCCAAAGCAAAATTGAAGCGGACGCTGTCGTAATTGAAACGCCTGGTTACTGCATTTAATTTATAAGGAAAAACGCGGTAAGTGATAAAAATACTGTCCGGCAAAATTGTTGATTTCCACAGGATAGATGCATTGATATAATCAATGGAATAGCTGCTTTCAGGAATTCCGACTAGCGAAACGGTGTTTGGAATAATGCTGTTGCTATCCAGTAAAATCGGATTTATTTTGGTAGAAATTTTTTTACTTCTCAGGTTTGAAACTGAAGCCGGATTTTGTTGGGAAAAACCATTAGTATAAAAAAATAAAAACAGAATAAAGGATAGGAGTCTTCCTGGTTTCAAGCAGATTATTTTACGGAGATAAAATTAGCTTTTTTAAGGGAAAGATAAATCCACCTTAAACAGTAGGAAAACAGAAATCTGCATCATTTATTGTTTTGCTGATGTTCTTTTTCAGAAATGAAAATATCACTTATTTACTTGTTCATTGAACCTTGAACCTTCAACTACAACCCCCTCTCATTCATCGGATCTACTACTCTCACAGGTCGTTCTTGTATTTCAGAAGAAAGAGAAGCACCCAGATATTCACGGTTCATTCTTGCGATATTTTCAACAGAAATTCCTTTAGGACATTCCGCTTCGCAATTATAAATATTTCCGCAATTGCCAAATCCTTCTTTATCCATCTGGTCAACCATGTTCAAAACTCTTGAAATCTTTTCAGGTTTGCCCTGGGGCAACAAAGCCAGTTGCGAAACTTTAGCACCAACAAATAACATTGCAGAACCATTAGGACATGCTGCAACACAAGCGCCACAGCCAATGCAGGAAGCAGAATCAAATGCTTCATCAGATTTTGCACGGTCAACCGGAATTGTATTTGCGTCGGGCGCATTACCGGTATTTACAGAAATAAATCCGCCGGCTTCGATGATTCTATCGAAAGCTTTTCTGTCAACCATCAGGTCTTTAATCACCGGAAATGCAGCGGAGCGCCACGGTTCTACAACAATTGTATCGCCATCTTTGTAGGCTCGCATGTGCAGTTGACAAACGGTATTTCTTTGCCACGGGCCATGAGCGCGCCCATCGACATACATGCTGCATGCCCCACAAATTCCTTCACGGCAATCATGGTCAAATGTAATCGGGTCTTTCCCTTCATGTACCAATCTTTCATTCAGTACGTCAAACATTTCAAGAAAAGACATTTCTGAAGAAATATCCTTTACCTCAAAAGTTTCGAATCTGCCTTTGGTATTTGCGTTTTTTTGACGCCATACTTTCAAGGTGAGATTCATATTATAGTGTTCCATTCTTTAATTTTTATAACTTCAATATTTTATAATATAATCTGTGCTTTAATTCTATCTTTTTCTATCTTCACTAATCATTTATAACTTCTTTGACTCGGTTTCACCACATCAAAATGCAACGGCTCTTTATGCAAAACCTCTCCTTCCGGTGTATATTGCCAGGCTGCTACATAACTGAATTCCTCATCTTTTCTCAAGGCCTCTCCTTCTGATGTCTGGCTTTCTTCGCGGAAATGTCCACCGCAGCTTTCTGTACGTTCAAGGGCATCAATGCAAATCAATTCTCCCAATTCTAAAAAGTCTGCCACGCGACCGGCTTTGTCCAA
The DNA here is from genome assembly GCA_051959325.1 of Ginsengibacter sp. Classification (GTDB taxonomy): domain Bacteria; phylum Bacteroidota; class Bacteroidia; order Chitinophagales; family Chitinophagaceae; genus Ginsengibacter. The sequence goes on from JBQCFI010000120.1 coordinate 2,996, forward strand.
TTCCGGATTCATTTCAAAAATTTCACCGGGCACTTTTACATTTTCCCAAAACTCTTTTCTTAAAGCCCTGATTTCTTCAATACCTTCTCTCAAACCTTTGTCATTACGCGCCATACCGCATTTTTCCCACATGATCTTTCCCAATCTTTTATGAAAACTTTCTACCGATTCCGTTCCTTTGATACTCATTAATTTTTCAATTCTTTCCCTTACTGCTTTTTCTGCTTCTTCAAATGCAGGATGAGAAGTAGGAATTGCAGGCGTCCTGATTTGTGTAGCCATGAAAGCGCTAATAGTATAAGGAACTACAAAATAACCATCAGCAAGGCCTTGCATTAATGCAGATGCACCAAGCCTGTTTGCACCATGGTCACTGAAATTTGCTTCGCCAAGAGAATACAATCCGTCAACGGTGGTTTTCAATTCATAATCCACCCAAAGGCCGCCCATTGTATAATGCACTGCCGGATAAATGCGCATCGGAACATGGTATGGATCTTCGCCGGTAATTTTTTCATACATGGCAAAAAGATTTCCATATTTTTCCCTGATCACATCTTCGCCTAATTGTGTAATCGTTTCTGCCGAAGGATTTTCCAATGAACGTTTGTGAGCTTCCGTTTTCCCGTATCGATTAGTCGCATCCCGAAAATCAAGATAAACTGCTTTTTTTGTAGTACCAACGCCATAACCCAAATCACATCTTTCTTTCGCTGCACGTGACGCTACATCTCTTGGAACTAAATTTCCGAACGCAGGATAACGTCTTTCCAAATAATAATCCCGTTCATCTTCCGGAATATCATTCGGTTTACGTTTGTCATCTTTATTTTTCGGCACCCAGATTCTTCCATCATTTCTCAAACTCTCACTCATCAATGTAAGCTTGCTCTGATGTTCACCCGTTACGGGAATACAGGTTGGATGAATTTGGGTGAAACATGGATTGGCAAAATAAGCGCCTTTCTTATGCGATTTCCAGGCAGCAGTTACATTGCTTCCCATCGCATTGGTGCTCAGATAAAAAACGTTTCCGTATCCTCCCGAACAAATCAATACCGCATGACCAAAGTATCTTTCCAATTCGCCAGTCACTAAATTTCTTGCGATGATACCTCTTGCAATTCCGTCAATCTTCACAATGTCATGCATTTCATGACGGGAATAAATTGTTACATTTCCAAGAGCCGCCTGTCTTTCCAAAGCGCCATAAGCACCGAGTAATAATTGTTGCCCTGTTTGGCCGGCAGCGTAAAAAGTGCGCTGCACCTGGGTTCCACCAAATGAACGATTGCTAAGTAAGCCACCATATTCTCTTGCAAACGGAACTCCCTGTGCCACACACTGGTCAATAATATTGCTGCTTAATTCTGCCAGCCGATACACATTTGCTTCCCGCGAACGGTAATCGCCACCTTTTACAGTTTCATAAAAAAGACGGTAAACAGAATCGCCATCGCTTGGATAATTTTTTGCTGCATTAATGCCACCTTGTGCTGCAATGGAATGCGCGCGCCTTGCACTGTCCTGGAAACAAAATGATTTTACCTTATAACCCAATTCTCCCAAAGTAGCGGCTGCTGAAGCTCCGGCGAGACCGGTCCCAATTACAATAATTTCTAATTTGCGTTTGTTTGCCGGACTCACCAATGCCAAATGGTCTTTATAATTTGTCCATTTCATTGCAATGTCACCTTCCGGAATTTTTGCGTCTAATGCCATACGTTTTATTATGTATTTTGATACTTTTTATTTTTTGAAATTCAGCATTCACAACTCACTATTCACTACTGAAGCCATCCTACCATAAATGCAATCGGCATTGATGCGAACAACAATACGATAACCCATGAATAAACTACCCCGATTCCTTTTATGATATAAATCCACCGCCTGTGATTGATACCAAAAGTTTGAAAAGCGCTTTGAAAACCTTGCAGCAAATGAAATAAAAGCGAAGCAAGGCCAATCATATAAAGCGTAAACCAAATGGGATTGGTAAAAACTTCTTTCATTTCTTCATAAAGATTAATTACAGGACCGTGAAAATATAGTTCATGCTTAGTACTCGCCCAAAAATGATATAAATGCATCACCAAAAACAAAAGAATAAAAGTGCCAAGCCAGCCCATGTAGCGGCTGTACCATTTTATTTCGCGTGGATATTTTTTCTTCGCATAACCGATTTTCCTTGCGGCTTTGTTCTGTTGCCAAAGCAAAAGTCCCTGGATAATGTGTAAAATAAAAACAGCAAATAGCCCGACTTCAAGAAAGCGGATAAAATAATTATGCAACATCACCGATGCAACGCGGTCAAATGTTTCTCCACCATCGTTATAAAAAATAAGTGCGTTTATTCCGGCATGTACAATCAAGTAGAGGATGAGAAAAAATCCTGTTAAAGCCATCAATATTTTTTTGCCTATCGAAGAAGTGAAAGTCTGTTTCCAGGTCATAAGTGAGAGAGTTATTAAAATTTCAGATAGGCAAATGTACTACATGAACTTTAAATTTTTTATCCGTTCATTTTATTAAATCCCTTGTGACATAAAAAAACTAATCCGGATTTTTCCAAATAAAAGAACAATGTGGTAATTAAGAAACTGCATTTTTTATCAGTTTGCCGTGTCTGATTTTTTCGTTACTTATTGAATGTTGAAAGGAACAAAAGCACTCCTTTCCTATTTTAAAAACCAATTCAAAGCCATTACATTTTCAAACCCCATTTTTAAAATCTTATTTTTGCTCAAAAAAATAATTTTAAGATGAACAAAGGTCCTATTTCTCAATTTATAGAACATAATTATCGTCATTTTAATGCTGCGGCTTTGATGGATGCAGCGAAAGGATATGTAGCGCACCTGGATGAAGGTGGAAAAATGCTTGTCTCTCTTGCAGGTGCAATGAGCACTGCTGAATTAGGAATCTCATTCGCCGAAATGATAAGACAGGGAAAGGTTGATATCATCAGTTGCACAGGCGCAAACCTCGAAGAAGACATCATGAACCTCGTGGCTCATTCTCATTATAAAAGAGTACCGCATTACCGTCATTTAACACCGCAGGAAGAATGGGATTTATTGGAAAATCATTACAACCGCGTTACAGATACCTGCATTCCTGAAGAAGAAGCTTTCAGAAGATTACAACAGCATATCTATAAAATATGGAAAGAAGCGGATGACAAAGGGGAACGATATTTTCCGCATGAATATATGTACAAAATGTTGCTGAGCGGTGTGTTGCAGCAGTATTATGAAACAGATCCGAAAAATAGCTGGATGCTTGCTGCTGCTGAGAAAAATATTCCGATTGTAGTGCCGGGCTGGGAAGATAGCACGATGGGAAATATTTTTGCTTCCTATGTTATCAAAGGAGATTTGAAAGTAAGCAGCATGAAAAGCGGAATTGAATATATGCAGCAATTGACCGAATGGTACCGTGAATTATCGGTTGGAAAAGGACTTGGATTTTTCCAGATCGGTGGCGGCATTGCCGGAGATTTTCCAATTTGTGTAGTACCGATGATGTACCAGGATCTGGAATGGCAAGACGTTCCCTTCTGGAGTTATTTCTGCCAGATATCCGATTCTACTACATCTTATGGTTCATACTCCGGCGCAGTTCCAAATGAAAAAATTACGTGGGGAAAACTGGATATTCATACACCGAAATTCATCGTGGAAAGTGATGCAACAATTGTAGCTCCCTTAATTTTTGCGTGGGTTTTAGGCCTTTAACAAGTTGCTACCCGAGGGCTCGGAAAGCTAACTGACAAATCAGCTAATTAATATGTTCGCAAAAAAGAACTTTTCTCCTCAACAAGTTGGCTTCATTACTGCACTACCTATTAGCGGTTTAGCGGCTTTGTCATTTTATTCTTATACAGAAAAATGGTTGCCCTCATTGTTTTTGTTTCTGTTCTTGTTTATCGTCAGTTATTTAACCATCTATCTTACCGTAAAACGCTTTGTTTATCGAAAAATAAAATTGATTTATAAACTGATTTACCAAACAAAGGCAAGCAAGAAAGAAGAGTTTTATTTTAAAAATATCTTGCCACAAAAATCGATTTATGAAGTGAATGAAGATGTGGAACAGTGGGCGGTTCAGCATAAAGAAGAATTGGAAATCTTAAGAAAAAATGAGATTTTCAGAAAAGAATTTTTGCTCAATCTTTCACACGAATTGAAGACGCCGATCTTTGCAATTCAAGGTTATGTTGATACATTACTTAACGGCGCCTTAAACAACAATGAAGTGAATAAAAGATTTTTGGATAATGCCTCAAAAAACGTGGACCGGCTGGTAAATTTATTGGATGATCTGGATGAGATTACCAAATTAGAAAGCGGTGAACAACTATTGCTGAAAGAAAATTTTGTTATCCAGGATTTGATAAAAGAAGTTTTTGAATCTCTTTCTATAAAAGCAGACGAGCAGAAAATAAAATGCTTTATAAAAGATGGTTGTGAATTACCGCTTTCCGTTTATGCGGATAAAGAAAAGATTCGAATGGTCATTATTAATCTCATTGATAACGCTATAAAGTATGGAAAGAAAAATGGAATAATTGAAGCCAGCGCTTACAAAGTGGATGGCAAAAAAATATTGATAGAAATTACTGACAATGGATATGGAATTGCAGAAGAACATTTATCGAGAATCTTTGAAAGATTCTACCGCACTGACTCAGCCCGTGCGAGAAAAGCAGGAGGAAGCGGGCTGGGATTATCCATCGTAAAACATATTATAGAAGCGCATGAGGACACTATTCACGTAAGAAGTAAAATTGATGTAGGAACTACTTTTGGTTTTTTATTGCCGGCTGCCAAACATGCTGCGTTGTAGTAAAAAAAGAAATAACATCAATTTGTATTCGCAAAGACAAACAGAAAAGCCATACATGTCCTTCCTTACAAACAATAATTCTTGAAATGTTCATTGACTAGCAGCAAACTAATAATTATTGCCATTTCGGATTTTTATGATCCAAAATAAAAAAAGCGCTTAAAAAAGCGCTTGTATAACTTGATAACTCAGATGCATTATTTAGACTGCGCCACTACTTCTTTCACTTCCGGAATCATTCTTTTCATCATTCCTTCTATTCCGGCTTTTAAAGTAATCATCGAAGATGGACAACCGCTGCAGCTTCCCTGCATCATCAGGTTTACACGGCCATCTTCATAACTTAAAAATTGTATCGCACCACCGTCCATTTCTACGGCGGGTTTTACATAATTTTCCAACAATTCCTTAATTCTTTTTACCACATCACCGTCATTTACGTGAATTTCATTGCTACTTTCTGTTTTTCTTGCCGCAAGTTCTTCTTCGTTTATAATCACGTTTCCTTCTTCCAGGTATTCTTTCAAAAATTGTTTTACAGAAGGAATTACATCCTGCCAATCTTCCGTATCGTCAGTTTTTGTAAGCGTAACAAAATTGCTTGCTATAAAAACCGCTTTTATAAATGGAAACGCAAACAACTGCGTTGCCAGGGGCGATGCGGAAGCGCTTTCTTCATTTTGAAAATCCACACTCTTGCCCGGGTACAATAATTTGTTCGCAACAAATTTCATTGTCTCCGGATTTGGAGTCATTTCTGTGTAAATACTTACTACCGTATTTCCCGTTTTAATCATAACAAATTATTTAGACCTGCAAAGATAAAGATTATAGCTAAAAAGGCTTTTTGAACTTTGTTAAGTTATACAAATAATTACATAATATTCCGTAAAAAGAAACTCTTATTTTTTACTATTGGCAATAATAAGATATGAAAAAAAGGCAACCCAGGGCTGCCTTTTCTAATTCATTTACTGCAAACCTGTAAGCCGGATTTTGTTCCGTTTCGAAAAACGGTGGTTATCATTTATCTGGCTGTTGCATTACTGCAACAATCTTGCTGCCTACCCTTCAGCATTAGACGAGCAGCCTTCTTCCAATCCGGATAGCTATCAGGACGGAGCGCTGATATACGTGGCATTGCAGTACACAAGGTTTACCCGCAATTACAATTACTTGTAAAAACTGTGAGCTTTTACCTCACATTTTCACCCTTATCCCGATAGAATCGGGACGGTTATTTTCTGTGGCACTTTCTTTCCGATCCTTCGATAAACTCAGGATCCGAACCGGCTGTTAACCGGTGTGTTGCTCTATACTGTCCGGACTTTCCTCCCATGATTTAACAAGAGCGATAACCCGGTTTGCAGAGATGCAAAGATAAGATGGTTATTGTTTTTAGAATTCGGAATTATTCCAAAACGACTTCTAATATTGAAAAAAAATCTCTGTAGCGCCAAATCCAAAATCGTGATGATATTGATTCGCAAAAGTTCTTACTTCTTTTTTAGTCTTTAATATTTCATGAATTTCATTACGTAATTTCCCGGTTCCCACCCCATGGATAATAATCAGGTTTGGCTGCCGGTGAGCAACAGCAAGATTATAATATTTTTCAAAATTTTTTAGCTGAATACTGAGTATCTCAAAATTGCTCAGTCCTTTCCAGTTGTCCATCAATTTTTCGATGTGCAGATCAACCACTGAACGGGGAGGTTCCAGTCTTTGTCTTATGGCAGAAAGGTCATATAGTTGTCCAAAAGTATTTTGATAATCCGGGATCACTTCTTCCAGTTTGTCCGGATAGTTTTCAAATAGCAAAAACGAAAATTTAGGTTCATTTTTCAATTTCATTTCTTCTATTTTTTGAAATAACTGTTTTGCTTTTATTTTAAAAGAAGTTTCAAAATGCACCGCCTTCCTTTTATTCGGATAGAAAAGAGAAAAGTCGAATTCAAACTTCGGAGCATCATTCATTTCTTCAAAAGGAATATCATGGAGATAAAAATTGGAAAAAGGAAGAACTGTATTATTTAAATGAAACTCCTGAAGGCCTTTAAATTTAATTTGATAATTAAAATTCATCACTTCGTTACTTTCATTCAGCAGGTATATTTTAAATTTTTCAACTATATCATCATCAAAAATGTCTTTGTTAAAGACGGGTAAAAAAGAAAGCCACATTCCTGAATGAACCTGTTTTTTTTCTATAACTTTTTCTTTTTTCAAATTATCCACATACATCTTTTCTTTTTTGGGCGCCGCAATTTTTTTTTCGGAAAATCTCTTAAAATAAGGAAAATCCACCTGGTCTGTGTAAACCGGAAAACGCACTCCTTGCACATCCACCAAAATCATATTATCGTTGAGGATCTCCACCACTTCGCCTTCCTCGTTTGAATGTAAAAGCAATACGATATCGCCGGGCTGGAATTTCATGAGGTAAAGTTAGCAATCTTAATGAAGGTTATAAATATAACGATTTACGGACCAAGAGTCAGAATTAAAAGAAAAAACCCCTGAAATAGATCAGAGGTTTTTGTCGGGGCGGCAAGATTCGAACTTGCGACCTCCACATCCCAAATGTGGCGCGATAACCGGGCTACGCTACGCCCCGAATGCTCTTTCAATTAGAAAACCTGCGGAGAGGGAGGGATTCGAACCCTCGGTACAGGTTTAAGCCCGTACAACGGTTTAGCAAACCGGCCCTTTCGGCCACTCAGGCACCTCTCCTTTGCTTATTTAATTAAAGGGTTGCAAAAGTAACATTTGCATTTGAAAAAAGAAAATTAAAATTGGAATCATTTCTTATCGAAAAAAAAGGCAAGATTTTTCTTTTAAATCACCGTTTTATTTTAAATAATTTTTACAGTAAAAGAACAAATAACCACTATTCCGATTTTCTTTTTTATGTAAAAGAATTCTGTTTTTAACCCACCATTTCAGGCTCCAAAGAAGACTTTTTTCTTTCGCCAATCTGTTGCCGCCACATGGCATAATACAAGCCGGTTTTATCCAGCAATTCCCGATGACTTCCTGTTTCTATAATTTCGCCTCTTTCCAAAACATAAATCCTGTCGGCATGCATAATTGTGCTGAGACGATGCGCGATTAAAATGGTAATTTGTTCTTTTTGAGAAGAAACATTTTTTATCGTATTCGTAATTTCTTCTTCCGTCAACGAATCAAGAGAAGAAGTAGCTTCATCAAAAATCAATAAATGTGGATGCCGCAGAAGTGCTCTGGCAATAGATAATCTTTGTTTTTCACCACCTGAAACTTTTACGCCGCCTTCTCCGATCAACGTATCCAACCCTTTATCAGCTCTGGCCATTAATGTATTGCACGCAGCCTTTTTCAGCACGTCTAACATTTCTTTATCAGTCGCAGAAGGATTCACAAAAAGTAAATTTTCCCTGATGGTCCCGGCAAACAATTGCGTATCCTGCGTTACAAAACCAATCTGTGTTCTCAAAATATCAAAATCAATGTCTTCGCGGTTGATATGATTATATAAAATCTCGCCCTGTTGCGGAATATATAAGCCAACTAATAATTTCACCAGGGTAGTTTTGCCCGACCCGGAAGGACCAACGAAAGCTATTGTTTCTCCTTTCCTTACATGAAAACTGATATCCACAAGAGCCGGTAACTGCGCCGATTTGTGTTTAAATTTTACGTGTCTGAATTCAAGCGATTCAATGTTCTGTATGATTTTCGGACTCGTTGGTTTTATTTCCGGCGATTTGGACATCAGGTTATGAAAATTTCCCAACGAAGCTTCAGCTTCCCGGTAAGAAATAATAATATTTCCTATTTCCTGCATGGGACCGAACAGAAAAAAGCTATAAAATGTTAAAGACAAATATTGTCCGGGAGTGATTGAATTTTTAAAAATTAACCACAACAGCGTGAAAGTAATTACCTGTTGCAGAAAATTGACCATTGTGCCTTGTATAAAACTCAACGTGCGGATGCTCTTTACTTTGCGCAATTCAAGATTTAAGATTTTGAAAGTGTTATTATTCAGCCGGTTCACTTCCTGGTTCGTTAATCCCAAGCTTTTTACCAGTTCGATATTTCGCAAAGATTCTGTGGT